>NZ_JAJNSA010000206.1:0-1437 GCF_027497875.1 Streptococcus sp. SM3
TGAACTGCACCCCAAAAGTTAGACAGAAAAAATCTAACTTTTGGGGTGTTTTATTATGAAATTGAGTTATGAAGATAAAGTTCAGATCTATGAACTTAGAAAACAAGGATATAGCTTAGAGAAGCTTTCAAATAAATTTGAGATAAACAATTCTAATCTTAGGTACATGATTAAATTGATTGATCGTTACGGAATAGAGTTCGTCAAAAAAGGGAAAAATCGTTACTATTCTCCTCATTTAAAACAAGAAATGATTAATAAAGTCTTACATGAAAACTGGTCTCAAGATAGAGTTTCTCTCAAATATGCTCTCCCAAATCGTGGTATGCTTCCAAATTGGCTAGCACAATATAAGAAAAACGGGTATACTATTGTTGAGAAAACAAGAGGGAGACCAACTAAAATGGGACGTAAACGGAAGAAAACCTGGGAAGAAATGACAGAACTAGAGCGACTCCAAGAGGAGAATGAACGCTTACGGACTGAGGTGGCCTACCTAAAAAAGTTAAAAGAGCTGGAAGACAGGGACGAAGCCTTAGAGCGAGAAAGGCAGAGACAATTAGAGAAATGGCTTCAGGAGGATTTCGACTAGATTTACTTCTTGAAACAGCACGTTTAGCTCGCTCAACTTACTATTATCAGTTGAAACAACTGGATGGGCTTGATAAAGATAAAGAGCTTAAAACCGAAATTCAGGCCATTTATAATGACCATAAAGGAAATTATGGCTATCGTAGAGTTACTCTTGAATTGAGGAATCGTGGTCATATAGTAAACCATAAGAAGGTCCAACGTCTGATGAAAGTCCTTGGTTTAACAGCTCGAATTCGCCGGAAACGAAAGTATTCTTCCTACCAAGGAGAGATTGGTAAGAAAGCAGAGAATCTCATTCAACGTCAGTTTGAAGCATCAAGGCCAATGGAAAAGTGCTATACGGATGTGACAGAGTTTGCCATTCTAAATAGCACACAGAAACTCTATTTATCGCCAGTTTTAGATGGATTTAATAGCGAAATTATCGCCTATAATCTTTCAACTTCACCAAACTTAGAACAAGTGAAAGCTATGTTAAACCAGGCCTTTACAGAGAAACACTACGAGCATACGATTCTCCATAGCGATCAAGGCTGGCAATACCAACACGATTTTTATCATCGGTTCCTAGAGAGTAAGGGAATTCAAGCATCCATGTCACGCAAGGGCAACAGCCCAGACAATGGCATGATGGAGTCCTTCTTTGGCATTTTGAAATCTGAAATGTTTTATGGTTATGAGAAGCACTTTAGGTCTTTAGAAGACCTTGAACAAGCTATTGTGGACTACATTGATTACTACAACAACAAACGAATTAAAGTCAAACTAAAAGGACTTAGCCCTGTGCAATACAGAACTAAATCCTTTCAATAATTATTTGTCCAACTTTTGGGGGTCAGTACA
>NZ_JAJNSA010000207.1:0-1399 GCF_027497875.1 Streptococcus sp. SM3
TTGTTGTTCCCCACCAGATAGGGTTGCTGCATCTTGGTTCTTCCGTTCTTCCAAACGTGGGAAACGAGAAAAGACTTTCTTCAAGTTAGCTTGGTTTTCTTCTCGATCTTTCTTCAAGAAAGCTCCCATCTCCAAGTTTTCCATAACAGTTAAGCCTGGAAAGACGTGGCGGCCTTCTGGAACTTGAGAGAGTCCTGCTGCTACAATCTTTTGAGCCGGAACCTTTTGAATCTCCTGACCTAAAAACTCGATTTTCCCAGCACTTGGACGCACCAAACCTGAAATGGTACGAAGAATAGATGTTTTCCCAGCACCGTTAGCACCGATAAGAGAAACAACTTCCCCTTCATTTACCTCGAAACTGACATCACGGACAGCCTGGATCATGCCATAGTGTACAGAAAGATTTTCAACTTTTAACATAGACATTAGGCTTCACCTCCTAGATAGGCTTCGATTACACGTTTGTTGTTCTTGATTTCATCTGGCGTACCATGGGCAATCAAGCGGCCATATTCCAATACATAAATCCGTTCTGTTACTTCCATAACCAAACTCATATCATGCTCGATCAACATGATCGTAATATTAAATTCTTTTTGAATGCGACGGATCAGTTGGGTTAATTCTGCTGTTTCTTGAGGGTTCATCCCTGCAGCAGGTTCATCCAAGAAGAGGATTTTTGGCTCTGTAGCAAGGGCACGAACGATCTCCAAGTGACGTTGTTGTCCGTAAGCTAAGTTTTTGGCCAAGGTATCTGCTTCTTTTTCCAAACCAAAAATCGCTAACAATTCAAGGGCTTTTGCTTTCAAAGCTTCTTCATTCTTGTAATAGCTTGGCAAGCGGAAAAGACTCGCAAAGACATGTGGTTTATGGTGATTAGCAAAGGCAATCAAGACATTGTCCAAAACGCTCAAATCTTTAAAGAGACGAATATTTTGGAAAGTACGTCCCAGACCACCTGCAGCGATTTTATAAGGTGCTTTACCATTTAGTAGCTGGCCATCTAAGGTAATGGTCCCTTCACTTGGTTCATATACCCCTGTTAGGAGGTTGAAGAGGGTTGTTTTACCGGCACCGTTGGGTCCGATCAAACCAACCAATTCCCCTTCATTGAGTTCCATGGTCACATCTCCAACGGCTGTCAAACCACCAAAGTTTTTTGTTAAATTTTTTACTTCAAGAAGTGCCATTAGTTAGCCTCCTTTTTTGAGAGTAGTTTTTTCAAGCTGAATTCCCATGTTCCAAGAAGACCACCTGGACGGAAGATCATCACGAGAATCAAAGCCAATGAGTAAATGATCATACGTACACTTGAGAAGTCTTGAAGCACCATATTCAAGATACCCAAGACGATGGCTGCCACAACTGTTCCTGACATTGATCCCAAACCACCAAA
>NZ_JAJNSA010000208.1:0-1398 GCF_027497875.1 Streptococcus sp. SM3
TCACGTTAGACATTATTCGTGATATGAAACGCCGTGTAGAAGAGTGGTCTGACCAATATGGCTACCATTTCTCTATCTACTCAACACCGTCCGAAAGTTTGACAGACCGTTTCTGCCGACTAGATACAGACAAGTTTGGCTCTATTCCTGATATTACAGACAAGGAATACTACACTAACTCTTTCCACTACGATGTTCGTAAAAATCCAACACCTTTTGAAAAACTGGATTTTGAGAAAATCTATCCAGAAGCAGGTGCGTCAGGTGGTTTCATCCATTATTGTGAGTATCCAGTCCTTCAGCAAAATCCTAAAGCCTTGGAAGCTGTCTGGGACTATGCCTATGACCGTGTCGGCTATCTTGGGACCAATACTCCAATAGACCGTTGCTACAAGTGTGACTTTGAAGGGGATTTTGAACCAACTGAGAGGGGCTTTGCTTGTCCTAACTGTGGCAATAGCGACCCTAAAACAGTAGACGTTGTTAAACGGACTTGTGGATATTTAGGTAATCCTCAAGCGAGACCTATGGTCAATGGGCGTCACAAGGAAATCGCAGCGCGTGTCAAACATATGAATGGCTCAACGATTAAAATAGCTGGCCATCAAGTAGCAAATTAGAAAGAAATGAAATGGGGAAATATCAATTAGACGATAAGGGGCGTGCACAAGTGACCCGTTATCACGAGAAACACTCTAAAGGTGGAGCTGGTAAGAAAGAACGCTTGCTCAGCCTCAGAGAACAATTTTTAAACAAGAACAAGAAAAAATAAAAGTGAGAGCCAGCTCTCGCTTTTCTCTTAGTGGGAGGTAAGGATGGAATTACGCAGACCAAGAATAGCAGATAAAGAAACAGTTTTAGAGATGATGACAGAGTTTGAAAAGAGCCAATCAGCCCATGATGGAGGATTTTGGGATACAGAGAACTTTGTGTATGAAGAATGGTTGGAAACAAATAAGCAAAAAGAAATGGGAATAAACTTGCCTGAAAATCGTGTTCCTTCTATTCAATTTGTATCATTTGATGATGTAGGTCCTGCTCTAGGATTTTTGAATCTGCGATTGAGACTGAATGAGGGTTTATTGAATTATGCTGGCCACATTGGCTACTCCATTCGTCCATCAGAAAGAGGCAAAGGTTATGCTAAAGAGACTCTCCGTCAGGGCTTGCAAGTTGCTAAGGAAAAGAACATCAAGAGAACTCTTGTGACCTGTAGCGTGAATAATCCTGCTAGCAGAGCAGTCATTCTAGCAAATGGTGGGCTCCTTGAAGATGTTCGTAATGGAGTTGAGCGTTATTGGATAGAGGTAGCGAATGAATAATCCAAAACCACAAGAATGGAAAAGCGAGGATCTCAGTCAAGGGCGTATTATTGATTACAAGGCCTTCAACTTTGTG
>NZ_JAJNSA010000209.1:0-1385 GCF_027497875.1 Streptococcus sp. SM3
GGATTTTCTAGGAAATTTAAGTGGCATGGCTTATCAATACCGTGTGCATTTTGAACACCATACTCAAGTGACGCGCGATCCTTATAGCATTGCAACGATAGCGGATGGGATGCGCTCTGCCATTCTTTCAAGAGCAGATCGTCAGTTTGATTGGGGTCCTAAAAAAGGCGTCGATGCGACTCCTTGGCGCTTGGACAATCCTTGTCAAGCAGTGATTTATGAGATGCACCTTCGGGATTTGACCAAGTCACCGACTTCAGGTGTGGACGAGTCTTTACGTGGAACCTATCTGGGGGCTTGCCAAGAAGGAACCGTCAATAGCCATGGTGATGCAACTGCCTTTGATTATATCCGTCAGTTAGGGGTCAATGTCGTGCAACTGCAGCCCATCTCTGATCGCTTTAAACAGTACGACGAAGAAGGCCAGGTGACCTACAATTGGGGTTACGACGTTCAGAATTATTCTGCACCAGAAACTAGCTTTTCGACGGATCCATCTAATCCGAAACAAACCATGAAAGAGCTTAAAACCATGATCCGGGCTTATCATGAAGCTGGGATTTCTGTGGTCTTGGATGTGGTCTACAATCATATTTACTCGACCGAGCATGGTCCTTTCCAAAATACAGTTCCGGATTATTATTACCGGATGGAGCCAGATGGCCGCTTCCAAAATGGGACAGGTGTTGGGAATGAAACGGCTAGTGAGCATGAAATGTACCGCAAGTACATGATTGATTCCCTCACGCACTGGGTCAAGGAGTACCAGATCGATGGCTTCCGCTTTGATTTGATGGGTATTCACGATGTAAGGACGATGAATGCTATTCGGGAGGCAATGGACGCTCTGGATCCTCGGATTCTTCTTTACGGAGAAGGTTGGGACATGGGAACAGGTCTCGCACCAGAGGACAAGGCTAAGAAGGACAATGCAGCGCAATTGCCCCGAATTGGATTCTTTAATGATACGGAGCGTGATGCTATTAAAGGGGCTGAGGTTTATGGTTCCATCAAACGTGGCTTTGTCAGCCGAAAATCAACAGAGAATATCGTTGCGCGTGCTGTTTTAGGTAGTGCGGAGCTTGGCAATTATTTAAGTCCCAATCAGGTCTTGAATTATGTGGAAGCTCACGATAATTATAATCTTTTTGACTTGCTTCAGACCCTTCATCCGAATGGAGAAGTAGCAGGATTGGTCAAGCGCTCAGAGTTGGCTACGGCCATGAATCTGCTCTTTCAGGGCATGGCCTTCATGCAATTGGGTCAAGAGTTTATGCGGTCCAAATTGGTAGCGACAGGTCCTGATGGAGAAATCACACCTTTGGATCGTGAACGGGCCATGAATTCCTACAATGCTCCAGATTTTGTGAATCAGGTCAATTGGG
>NZ_JAJNSA010000210.1:0-1365 GCF_027497875.1 Streptococcus sp. SM3
CAAAGAACAAGAAGAAGCGACCGACCTTCCATACATCTACCTCAGTGCAGGTGTATCAGCTAAGCTCTTCCAAGAAACCTTGGAATTTGCTCATGCATCTGGTGCAAACTTCAACGGTGTTCTTTGTGGACGTGCAACATGGGCAGGTTCAGTAGAAGCTTACATCAAAGATGGAGAAGCAGCTGCTCGTGAATGGCTTCGTAAAGAAGGTCGACAAAATATTGAAGAATTGAACGCAGTCTTGGCTAAAGTAGCAACACCTTGGACAGAACGCGTATAAGATTCAAATGATGATTGCCTCCTAAAGCAACAGTTAGAGAGTGGGACAGAAATCGGTCATTCGTTAGAATTCGATTTCGTCGTCCCACCTCCGCACAGTTGAGTAGGGCTGTAAAAGCTGATGAAATCAGCGTAATAGAGCCCACTCAACCACTGCGTCTTGCTCGACAATCCAAAGATGATTGAGAGGCTAGGACTTATATCCCAGCCTCTTCATTATTTTAAGGTCTTGTTTATTTTTTATAAAAAAATGTTTAAAAATTTTTGCTGTAAGGGTTTACAAAACAAAAAACTTATGATAGAATAAGTTTATAAGTTGAATAGCAGTGAGCGTTACTAAGTTAGATTAGGCGTGACCACAAGTAGACTGAACAATTAGTGTAGGCTAGTTTTTTCAGTTGCTTCGTGGTCATTTTTATTTGCTTTTAACAAATTTTACAAAGGAGAGCCTCATGTATCGTATTATCCATCCAATGAACAATAATGTTGCTTTGGTTCAAAATGAACTACAACAAGAGTTGATTGTTATTGGGAGTGGGATTGCTTTTGGGAAAAAGAAAAATGATCTAGTAGCTGATGATAAGGTCGAAAAAGTATTTCGTTTAAACACGGATGAGTCAAGAGAAAACTTTATGGCCCTTCTAAAGGATGTTCCTCTTGATTTCATTACAACCACTTATGAAGTGATTGATACCTTGTCTAAGAAATATGCCTATCCTGTTCAAGAATATATCTATGTGACATTAACAGATCACATCTTTTGTTCTTACCAGGCAGTTCAACAGGGAAGATACAAACACAGTGACCTTCCTGATGCGTCTGCTATGCACCCGATTCCCTATAAAATCGCAAAAGAAGCGATTGAGATCTTTCGAAAGCGGCTCTTGGATCAACTTCCTGACGATGAAGTGAATCGTATCGCTTATCATTTCATTAATGCACAAGGGGAAATGATTCATGAGCAAGATCCAGATGTCCAGGACCGACAAGTTATTTTGAAAGCTGTAGAAGAAAAACTAGCTCAAAATGGCTTGAAACGGAAAGAAGAAAACAGTCATTTCTATGATCGCTTTATGATCCATCTCA
>NZ_JAJNSA010000211.1:0-1356 GCF_027497875.1 Streptococcus sp. SM3
ATTCTAGTTCCATTTTTTTCTATATCTTTGATTTATATGTTTTACAGATTCGTAAACGGTCAATTAATGGATTTAGATTTTTTTGCTAATTTATTTAAAAAAGGAAGTACAATTATTTATAATGGTTGGTTTGTCGATATTATAATTTTAATGTATATATTTTTTTATATATCATTTAAGTTTTTCAAAAATAAGTTTATTTCTATTGTTATCAATACAGTATTCATAATTGGTTATATCTGTTTAGCTATAAAATTAGGTTACGGTTTTTGGTGGTATAATAGTGTTTTTCCCTTCATTATTGGCTTAATATGGGCTAAAAATAAAGAGAAAATTGATGGAGTTTTAGATAGACATTATTTTATCATACTTGTTTTAGTAACTGTGTTACTCTTTATTTCACATCAATACGATATTTTGTTGAGGTATGTGCATTTAGAAGATAGTTATAGTTATGCGTTAGCTGCTAATTTAGATAATATTATTTTTACAATCTACTTTATTATTGTTTTTCTGAAAAAAATAAATTTTTCAAATATGTATTTGATTTTACTAGGTAGTATATCGTTTGAATTATATATGATACATGGATTAGTAATCTCTATTCTAGAAAAAATATTTGTGTCATCCAGAGTAAATGATGTGTTATTTACATTTTTTGTATTGATGATAAGTCTGATTTTGGCTTGGATTATTAACAAATTAGTTGATAGGTTTATTCAAAAAGTAAGTCTATTACAAAATCAAGAGTAAAGGAAATAAGTATGGAAAAAATTGTGATTCAAGGTGGCGATAATCGTCTGGTAGGAAGTGTTACGATCGAAGGAGCAAAGAATGCAGTTTTGCCCTTATTGGCGGCGACTATTCTAGCAAGTGAAGGAAAGACCGTCTTGCAGAACGTTCCTATCTTGTCAGATGTTTTCACTATGAATCAGGTGGTTCGTGGTTTAAATGCCAAGGTGGATTTTAATGAAGAAGATCATCTTGTTGAGGTGGACGCGACTGGCGATATCACTGAGGAAGCTCCTTACAAGTATGTCAGCAAGATGCGTGCATCTATCGTTGTCTTGGGACCAATTCTTGCCCGTGTAGGTCATGCCAAGGTATCCATGCCAGGTGGTTGTACGATTGGTAGCCGCCCTATTGATCTGCATTTGAAAGGTCTAGAAGCTATGGGGGCTAAGATTAGTCAGACAGCTGGTTATATCGAAGCCAAGGCTGATCGCTTACATGGAGCTCATATCTACATGGACTTCCCAAGTGTTGGTGCTACGCAGAACTTGATGATGGCAGCGACTCTAGCTGATGGGGTGACAGTGATTGAAAATGCTGCGCGTGAGCCTGAGATTGTTGACC
>NZ_JAJNSA010000212.1:0-1351 GCF_027497875.1 Streptococcus sp. SM3
GTCGGGCTCATAACCCGAAGGTCGTAGGTTCAAATCCTGCTCCCGCAATAAGGCTCGGTAGCTCAGTTGGTAGAGCAATGGATTGAAGCTCCATGTGTCGGCGGTTCGATTCCGTCTCGCGCCATTTTTACTTATAGTGTATGTGCGGGTGTAGTTTAGTGGTAAAACTACAGCCTTCCAAGCTGTTGTCGCGAGTTCGATTCTCGTCACCCGCTTTGAACTTTGTTCAAAATACCAAGTTTTTAACTTGGGCGCGTAGCTCAGGTGGTTAGAGCGCACGCCTGATAAGCGTGAGGTCGGTGGTTCGAGTCCACTCGTGCCCATTAATAGGAGAATTACTCAAGAGGCTGAAGAGGACGGTTTGCTAAATCGTTAGGTCGGGTAACTGGCGCAAGGGTTCGAATCCCTTATTCTCCGTTTTATTGAGAGTTTATAACTCTTTTTTTGTATTTTTAAGAATTGTAGAATAAAAACTTCAGATTTGTAAAACTTAATGGCTCTATAATATTTGTAGTGGGTAAATCCCCTATGAATCTTATGGAGCCTATTTTTGTGTAGAAAAAAAGTCCCATATGACCTATAATGAAAAGCGACTAAACAACTCATTAGAAAGATTTATATGGAACAATTACATTTTATCACAAAACTACTCGATATCAAAGACCCAAATATCCAGATTCTAGACATCATCAATAAGGATACACTTAAGGAAATCATCGCTAAACTGGATTACAATGCCCCATCTTGTCCTGATTGTGGACATCAAATGAAGAAATATGACTTTCAAAAACCGTCGAAAATTCCTTACCTCGAAACGACTGGTATGCCTACTAGAATCCTCCTGAAAAAGCGTCGATTCAAGTGCTATCATTGCTCGAAAATGATGGTCGCCGAAACCTCTCTCGTCAAGAAGAATCATCAAATTCCTCGTATCATCAACCAAAAGATTGCGCAAAAGCTGATTGAAAAGACTTCTATGACCGATATTGCTCATCAGCTGGCTATTTCAACTTCAACTGTCATTCGTAAGCTCAATGACTTCCGTTTTAAGTCTGATTTTTCTTACCTCCCTGAGATTATGTCCTGGGATGAGTACTCCTTTACAAAGGGAAAGATGAGCTTTATTGCACAAGATTTTGACAAGCTCAACATTATCACTGTTCTTGAAGGAAGAACACAGGCTGTCATCCGAAATCACTTTCTTCGTTACGATAGAGCAGTCCGATGTCAGGTGAAAATCATTACTATGGATATGTTTAGTCCCTACTATGCCTTAGCTAAACAGCTTTTTCCAAACGCTAAAATCGTGTTGGATCGTTTCCATATTGTCCAACACATGAGCCGTGCTATG
>NZ_JAJNSA010000213.1:0-1339 GCF_027497875.1 Streptococcus sp. SM3
ACGGTGGAGCGCAAGGCTAAGGAATTCTTCCTGGCGCTTGAAATCAATAAGAAATACAGTAAGAAAGAAATCCTTACCATGTACCTCAACAATGCCTATTTTGGAAATGGGGTTTGGGGAATTGAGGATGCTTCCAAGAAGTATTTTGGGGTTTCAGCCAGTCAATTAAGCCTGGATCAGTCTGCGGTACTCGCCGGTATGCTCAAAGGACCTGAGATCTATAACCCGCTCTATTCGGTAGAGAATGCGACCAATCGCCGCAATACGGTCCTCCAAAATATGGTGGCAGCTGGTTATATTGATCAGAAAACTGCTGATCAGTCGGCTGCTGTCGATATCCATGGCCAGCTGGTCGATGCCTATGAAGGCAAGTCGGAGGATTACCGCTACCCATCCTACTTTGATGCGGTTATCAATGAAGCGGTCAATGAATACGGCCTGACCGAAGAAGACATTGTCAAAAATGGCTACCGTATCTACACCGAGCTGGATCAGAATTACCAAGCAAGCATGCAGGTGATCTATGACAACACAGCCCTCTTCCCAGTAGCGGAAGACGGCACGCGCGCGGAATCTGGTAGTGTAGCGCTTGATCCTAAGACCGGAGGGGTTCGGGCTCTCGTAGGGCGTGTCGGAAGCGATCAAAATCCAGGTTTCCGTAGCTATAACTATGCGACCCAGGCTGCCCGTAGTCCGGGATCAACCATCAAACCTTTAGTTGTCTATAGCCCAGCTGTTGCGGAAGGTTGGTCGACCAATAAGGAATTGGACAATAGTACCACCCAATATGGAAGCTATGAGGTTAATAACTATGCGGGAATCCAGTCTAGCCCAACGGTACCGATGTACCAGGCCTTGGCAGAATCCCTTAACCTTCCAGCCGTAGCGACCGCTAATGATTTGGGTCTCGATACGGTCTTTGAATACGGGAAAAAATTCGGACTCAACATGGACAAGGTAGACAAGTCGCTTGCTGTTGCCTTGGGAGCTGGTGTGACAACCAATCCGATGCAGATGGCCCAAGCCTATGGAACCTTTGCTAACGGCGGGGTCATGAATGATGCTCACCTCATTACCAAGATCGAAAATGCAAGTGGCCAAGTGGTCAAGAGCCACAGCCAGAAATCAACCCGGGTGCTTAGTGGATCCACAACGGATAAGATGACCAATATGATGCTGGGAACCTTCAGTAATGGTACAGGGGTCAACGCTGCGCCTTATGGCTATACCATGGCTGGGAAAACCGGTACGACAGAGACCAGCTTTAACAAGGACCTCTCTGGAGACCAATGGGTGATCGGATACACGCCAGATGTGGTCATCAGTCAATGGCTTGGTT
>NZ_JAJNSA010000214.1:0-1315 GCF_027497875.1 Streptococcus sp. SM3
TCCTGCCCCTGTCAAGATGACCTTGATATAGTCATGCTCTTGCCCAATCTTTTCTAAGAAAGCTTTGATTTCCGCTTTTCTTTCTTGGTACAAGCGAGCCGTTTCTTTCCAAACACTTGGTTGTTGGTAAATCTCACGTGTTGTGATCTCTGCTCCTAGCTCCTGCAAGTCTTCTTTTGTATAGTCTAACATAGAAACTGTTGTTCCTTTCTACAATCTAACGTTGATAAATGGGAAAGGAGCCTGAGATGATGCTCCCAGACTCCCATACCAACCTACTCATCTTCATCATCATCAAGGTTTGACAAGAGGTCATTGACCTTGACAATACTTTCTTTTGCACGTTCAGGGTAGTCCCCTTCATTACCAGTCAGGCTACTATTGATGAATTCGATAACCATCGGAAGATTCATCCCTGCGTATAAGTCAATCGCACGTCCTTCAAGGATCAAGCGGCTCACGGTGTTGCAAGGAGTTCCTCCCAAGAGATCGGCAAATACAATATAGTCTTCTAGACCTTGGACTGTTGCTTCTAATTTAGCAGTAAAGTCTTCTGGTCCTTCTTCTGGTAAGAGTGCAACCGTATGGATGGATTCTTGTGGTCCCATAATCATCTCTGTGCTCGCTTTGAGCTCTTCACAAAAGCGACCATGGCTGACCAATACTAACTCTTTTGCCATACCTTACTCCATTATGCCATTCCAAAGAAGAAGTGGCCAAATGCTGAGAATGCGATTGCTGCAAGGATGATGAGCAAGATAGCTTTTGTAGAGTTCATACCCTTACGTCCAAGCAACCAGTAGATTACACCTGTGATGATAGCTGGTACCAAACGTGGGAAGATAAGGTTGAGCATATCTTGAATTTCAATCGCTTTGTCCCCAATGTGTGGAGTCCAAGAAACTTCAACACCAATCATGCTGGCAATCAAGGCACCAACCATGAAGATACCCAGAACGGCAGCTGCGTCGATCAAAGCTGTCAAGGTACTTTGCATATTGTTGATGAGGTTAACCCCTTCTTTATAGGCAAATTCCAACTGTTTCCAACGGAAAATGTCATAAGCAACTGCCACAGCGATCCACAAGAAGATACCGGCTGGGTTTCCTGCAATAGCCAAAGTTGCTGCGATTGAACCCATAATAGCTGGTACCAATGATCCAAAGATTGAGTCCCCAAGAGGAGCGAATGGTCCCATGAGACCTGTCTTGATCCCGTTCACCGCATCTTTTGATTTGACACCATCTTTTTCTTCCAGAGCAAGGTCAAAACCAGTGATAATGGTGTGGAAGAATGGTGAAGTATTGAAGAATTG
>NZ_JAJNSA010000215.1:0-1267 GCF_027497875.1 Streptococcus sp. SM3
AAGATGGGGACATCATGGAATTCCGTTTTAATGTATAAGAGAGTTAAAAAGATGTAAAGGTTGGAAAAAATATTTCCAACCCTTTTAGTGTTTTGAAAGGAAAGAGATGACGAAATTAATTGTTGGATTGGGAAATCCAGGTGATAGGTATTTTGAAACCAAACACAATGTAGGCTTTATGTTAGTTGATCAAATGGCAAAGTCTTTAAATCTTACTTTCTCCCATGATAAGATTTTTCAAGCTGATATCGCCTCAACATTTTTGAATGGAGAAAAGGTCTATTTTGTAAAGCCGACCACTTTCATGAATGAGAGTGGAAAAGCAGTCCATGCCCTTCTGACTTATTATGGTCTGGATATTGAAGATCTTTTGGTTATTTACGATGATTTAGATATGGAAGTTGGTAAGATTCGTCTTCGAGCTAAAGGATCAGCTGGAGGTCATAACGGAATCAAATCGATTATCAATCATATTGGAACTCAGACTTTTTATCGAATTAAGATTGGAATTGGAAGACCTAAGCAGGGCATGTCAGTTGTTCATCATGTATTAGGAAAATTTGATAAAGACGATTACATCACTATTCTACAAACAATCGATCGAGTAGAAGAAGCGGTTAACGATTACTTGATAGAAGAAAATTTTGAAAGAAGCATGCAGAAATACAACGGGTAAGTAGATGAATGTAATTGATTTAGTGAGTCAAAACTCCAACCTTCTATCCTGGCAACAAGGTTTGCAAAAAAAAAATAGGGAATTGATCTTAGGATTGTCTGCGACCACAAAGGCTATTGTAATGGCTTCAGCCTTTGATTCTATTGAAAAAGCAGTCCTCATCACTTCCAGTTATAACGAAGCAGAACGATTGGCCAGTGATTTTATTGCCTTACTTGGAGAAGAGAAAGTCCATACATTTTTGGGAGATGATAACCCTTTAGCAGAATTTGTTTTTGCTTCACAAGAAAGGCAATTTGCACGATTAGAGGCTTTGAACTTTTTATGCCAAGAAGATCGTCAAGGCATCCTTGTGACCAATGTGAGTGGTATAAAACTACTATTACCTTCTCCTAAAGTTTTTGCATCTAGCATTTTTCAATTGAAGGTTGGTCAAGAAATAGACTTAACTACTCTGAGTGAAACATTACAGAAGATTGGCTACCAAAAGGTGAGCCAAGTTTTGCAACAGGGAGAGTTTAGTCTACGAGGAGATATTTTAGATATCTTTGAGATCGACCAACTCCAACCCTATCGGATTGAATTTTTCGG
>NZ_JAJNSA010000216.1:0-1238 GCF_027497875.1 Streptococcus sp. SM3
TCAAGCTCCCTTATACCTTTACACTCTGCGAATGATTTCCAACCATTCTGAGGGAACCTTTGGGCGCCTCCGTTACCTTTTAGGAGGCGACCGCCCCAGTCAAACTGCCCGTCAGACACTGTCTCCGATAGGGATCACCTATCCGGGTTAGAGTGGCCATAACACAAGGGTAGTATCCCAACAACGTCTCCTTCGAAACTGGCGTCCCGATCTCATAGACTCCTACCTATCCTGTACATGTGGTACAGACACTCAATATCAAACTGCAGTAAAGCTCCATGGGGTCTTTCCGTCCTGTCGCGGGTAACCTGCATCTTCACAGGTACTAAAATTTCACCGAGTCTCTCGTTGAGACAGTGCCCAAATCATTACGCCTTTCGTGCGGGTCGGAACTTACCCGACAAGGAATTTCGCTACCTTAGGACCGTTATAGTTACGGCCGCCGTTTACTGGGGCTTCAATTCATACCTTCGCTTACGCTAAGCACTCCTCTTAACCTTCCAGCACCGGGCAGGCGTCACCCCCTATACATCATCTTACGATTTAGCAGAGAGCTGTGTTTTTGATAAACAGTTGCTTGGGCCTATTCACTGCGGCTGACGTAAAGTCAGCACCCCTTCTCCCGAAGTTACGGGGTCATTTTGCCGAGTTCCTTAACGAGAGTTCTCTCGCTCACCTGAGGCTACTCGCCTCGACTACCTGTGTCGGTTTGCGGTACGGGTAGAGTATGTTTAAACGCTAGAAGCTTTTCTTGGCAGTGTGACGTCACTAACTTCGCTACTAAACTTCGCTCCCCATCACAGCTCAATGTTACAGATATAAGCATTTGACTCATATCACACCTCACTGCTTAGACAGACACTTCCAATCGTCTGCTTTAGTTAGCCTACTGCGTCCCTCCATCACTACATACTCTAGTACAGGAATATCAACCTGTTGTCCATCGGATACACCTTTCGGTCTCTCCTTAGGTCCCGACTAACCCAGGGCGGACGAGCCTTCCCCTGGAAACCTTAGTCTTACGGTGGACAGGATTCTCACCTGTCTTTCGCTACTCATACCGGCATTCTCACTTCTATGCGTTCCAGCACTCCTCACGGTACACCTTCATCACACATAGAACGCTCTCCTACCATACCTATAAAGGTATCCACAGCTTCGGTAAATTGTTTTAGCCCCGGTACATTTTCGGCGCAGGGTCACTCGACTAGTGAGCTATTACGCACTCTTTGAATGAA
>NZ_JAJNSA010000217.1:0-1238 GCF_027497875.1 Streptococcus sp. SM3
CCTCAATTCCCCAAACCCCATTTCCAAAATAGGCATTGTTGAGGTACATGGTAAGGATTTCTTTCTTACTGTATTTCTTATTGATTTCAAGCGCCAGGAAGAATTCCTTAGCCTTGCGCTCCACCGTCTGGTCCTGAGACAGGTAAGCATTCTTGGCTAGCTGCTGGGTGATGGTCGACCCACCACCTGAGCGACCCAGGGTCAAAATCGCTAAGAAGAAGCGACCATAGTTGATCCCGCTATTCTTGTAAAAGCTCCGGTCCTCTGTTGCGACCACGGCATTTTGCAGATTCTCACTAATGGCATCGAGTTCGACATAGGTTCCTTTTTGCCCGGTCAAACTTCCCGCCTGGTCCCCATTCTTATCATAGATAATGGTAGTCGCCTTCAGTGCATTCTGCAAATCCTTGACGTTGGTCGTCTTTGCGAGGTAGAAGAGATAGCCCCCTGTCAAGAGGCTAAAGCCTAGCCCAATGATCAGGAGAATCTTGGTCAAATGGAATCTGCGCCAAAAACGACGGAAGGGGTGTTGAGAGAGAGGCTTGCTTCTGTGCTTGCCTGAGCGACTATAGGTCGGCTCTACTGTCTCTTCCGGTAGTTCCGTGTCTGGCACTTCTTCTGCCACCGCTTTGGGTGGATGATCCTTTCTAAAAAAAGTGATCAGGTTTTCAAATAATTCTTTTATTCTATTCATACCTGTTATTGTAACACCTTATCCTTGTCCTAGCAAGAAAAGATAGCTCATCCCCTTCTCCCATTTAGTTTTCTTTAAGCTTAGATTTTGCTACAATAGGGTCATGAACTATCAATTTACCATTCCACAATCCTTTCCCCAGATGACTGTGAAAGAGTTGCTTGAGGACTACTTCCTCATTCCCCGTAAGATCCGGCATTTTTTACGAACCAAGAAACACGTCTTGGTCAATGGCGAGACCATCAACTGGCAGAGCCCCGTTCAAAAAGGAGACCAGATCCAGCTGATCTTTGACGCGGACGATTACCCTGAAAAAGAGCTCCCAGCCGGAGACCCGAGTCTGGTCGAAGAACTCTATCAGGATGAGCATGTCATCATCGTCAATAAGCCTGAAGGCATGAAAACCCATGCCAATGAGCCGACAGAAATTGCTCTTCTCAACCATGTTTCCAGCTATGTTGGATCTACCTGCTACGTCGTGCACCGCTTAGACAAGGAAACCAGCGGAGCGATTTTATTTGCCAAAAATCCTTTTATCCTGCCC
>NZ_JAJNSA010000029.1:0-26577 GCF_027497875.1 Streptococcus sp. SM3
GTAATTTCTAATTACTTGATCAACCATCCCTATGAATTGACTAGCCTCAATACGTTTGCGGAAAAGTATGAGTCTGCCAAGTCTTCCATCTCAGAAGATATCGTGATCATTAAGCGTGCGTTTGAAGAGATGGAAATCGGAAATATTGAGACCATTACAGGAGCTGGTGGAGGTGTTATCTTTACACCGTCTATCTCAGATCAAGAATCCAAAGAAATCGTCGAAGATCTTTGCAAGCAACTGTCTGAAAGTGATCGTATCCTTCCTGGTGGCTACATTTACCTGTCTGATCTTTTGAGCAATCCAAAGATTTTGAATCGGATCGGCCGCATCATTGCCAAAGCCTTTCGAGATAAGAAAATTGATGCTGTCATGACCGTAGCAACCAAGGGAGTTCCTTTAGCGAATGCAGTGGCCAATGTCTTGAATGTTCCATTTGTCATTGTCCGTCGTGATTTGAAAATCACAGAAGGGTCAACCGTTAGTGTCAACTATGTTTCAGGCTCAAGTGGGGATCGTATTGAGAAAATGTTCCTTTCAAAACGGAGCCTAAAAGCAGGAAGCAGGGTCTTGATTGTCGATGACTTCCTTAAAGGTGGCGGAACGATTAACGGGATGGTCAGTCTCTTGGCTGAATTCGATTCTGAATTAGCAGGGGTAGCTGTCTTTGCGGATAATGCTGCAACCGACCGTGAATTCTTTGAACACAAATCCTTATTGCGCGTGACCAACATCGATGTAAAAGAAAATAAATTGAGTGTCGAAGTTGGGAATATCTTTGATTAAGAGCAACAAAGGAGGATCAAAAAGTGAAAAGAATTTTAGATCGATTTGATAATAGTCCTTTGTGGATTCGATTGGTGACAGTCCTGTCTCTATCCTTTATTTTGGTAGCTGGTTTGTATACCGTTAAAAAGAATACAGCTGCCCAGGTAACGACAGAAATTCAACCTGCTAAAAAAACAGGTTCCCTTCCAGTGAAAAAGGAAACAAAGGAAGAAAAAGAAAAGAAGGAAGAAAAGAAAAATACAGAAGCTGCTGAAAAAGCAGTCGTTCAAATGGAAACAACGCCAAGTCAAGATTCTGTGAACGCTGCCCAAGCTGCTGTGAAGAAAGTCAAAGATGCGACTCAAAAGCAATCGCTTGAGGCCCGTATCCAATACATCGCTAACTATTATGGACTGACCTATGAGAGCGACACAGTGGCAACACAGCAGACTCAAACAGACGCTAATGCCAACACGAATGCGAACGCAAATACTAATGCTAATGCTGGAGTAGCTGGAGCCAATGCGACAGTTCAACCACAACAGCAACAACAGTATGCTCCGGCTGCAGATGCAGGGGCAGAAGAACCTGCTGAAGCTGGTCAATAATGAACTTTTTCGACTTCTTTAAAAAATAAAAAAACATCTTGCAATCAAAGTGCCGTCATGTTATAATAATAGACGGTACTTTTTACTTTTGGTCTCTCAAGAGTGTACAGGGACGTGCTGACAAATGTTGCAAAAGTACACACAGATGGTAGCTGTCACCAAGTGTACCATCACCAAAAATAAAAAATTTTACAGGAGAATGTAGATGCCTACAATTAACCAATTGGTTCGCAAACCGCGTAAATCAAAAGTAGAAAAATCTAAATCACCAGCTTTGAACGTTGGTTACAACAGTCATAAAAAAGTTCAAACAAACGTTTCTTCACCACAAAAACGTGGTGTTGCAACTCGTGTTGGAACAATGACACCTAAAAAACCTAACTCTGCCCTTCGTAAATTTGCCCGTGTACGTTTGAGCAACTTGATCGAAGTAACTGCTTATATCCCAGGTATCGGACACAACTTGCAAGAACACAGCGTGGTTCTTCTTCGTGGTGGACGTGTAAAAGACCTTCCAGGGGTACGTTACCATATCGTCCGTGGAGCACTTGATACTGCAGGTGTAAACGACCGTAAACAAGGCCGTTCTAAATACGGTACTAAAAAGCCAAAAGCATAAGGAAAGGGGATAAAGAAAAATGAGTCGTAAAAACCGTGCGCCTAAACGCGATGTATTGCCAGATCCGCTTTACAATTCACAATTAGTTACTCGTCTTATCAACCGCGTTATGCTTGATGGTAAACGTGGTACAGCTGCTTCAATCGTTTACGGAGCTTTCGAACAAATTAAAGAAGCTACTGGAAACGATGCTCTTGAAGTATTCGAAACAGCTATGGAAAACATCATGCCTGTACTTGAAGTACGTGCTCGCCGTGTCGGTGGTTCTAACTACCAAGTCCCAGTTGAAGTTCGTCCAGAACGTCGTACAACACTTGGACTTCGTTGGTTGGTAACAATCGCTCGTCAACGTGGTGAACACACAATGGTTGATCGTCTTGCAAAAGAAATCTTGGATGCAGCGAACAACACTGGTGCAGCTGTTAAGAAACGTGAAGATACTCACCGTATGGCTGAAGCTAACCGTGCATTCGCACACTTCCGCTGGTAAGATTAAGATACTAAGGGCGTTAAAAAAGCGACTGAAAATTAGGAAGCTTGACGAAGAATCAAAGATTCTAGGAAAGCTTATCTATTTTCCGAGCTTTTAGCCCGGGTTCAATTATGATACTAAGAGCGGCAAAGGCCCAAGGCAAAAATAGGAAACTGATGCAGTGTTCCGTGAACACAAAGCAGTTTATCTTTTTTGCACCGGGCCTCGCTCGGGTTCAAATCAGTTAACTTGAGCTTTTAGCCCGAGTTCAATTAAGCTTCGTCAGCTCTTGAACCCAATTCAACTCTTCTTACAAGTTGGAACCAAAACTTAGCATGAAAATACTGAGAACGGGTAGGTCCTGCCTATCCGTTTTTATTAAATCATGTTATAATAGAATATAGAAATAAAAAATATAGGAGAAACAAACCTCATGGCACGCGAATTTTCACTTGAAAAAACTCGTAATATCGGTATCATGGCTCACGTCGATGCTGGTAAAACAACTACAACTGAGCGTATCCTTTACTACACTGGTAAGATTCACAAAATCGGTGAAACTCACGAAGGTGCGTCACAAATGGACTGGATGGAGCAAGAACAAGAACGTGGTATCACTATCACATCTGCCGCTACAACAGCTCAATGGAAAGACACTCGTGTAAACATCATCGACACACCAGGACACGTGGACTTCACTATCGAAGTTCAACGTTCACTCCGCGTTTTGGACGGTGCTGTAACCGTTCTTGACTCACAATCAGGTGTTGAGCCTCAAACTGAAACAGTTTGGCGTCAAGCAACTGAATACGGAGTTCCACGTATCGTATTCGCTAACAAGATGGATAAAATCGGTGCTGACTTCCTTTACTCAGTAAGCACACTTCATGACCGTCTTCAAGCAAACGCTCACCCAATTCAATTGCCAATCGGTGCTGAAGATGACTTCCGCGGAATCATTGACTTGATCAAGATGAAAGCTGAAATCTATACTAACGACCTTGGTACAGATATCCTTGAAGAAGATATTCCAGCTGAATACCTTGAACAAGCTCAAGAATACCGTGAAAAATTGGTTGAAGCAGTTGCTGAAACTGATGAAGACTTGATGATGAAATACCTTGAAGGGGAAGAAATCACTAACGAAGAATTGAAAGCTGGTATCCGTAAAGCGACAATCAACGTTGAGTTCTACCCAGTACTTTGTGGTTCTGCCTTCAAGAACAAAGGGGTTCAATTGATGTTGGATGCAGTCCTTGACTACCTTCCAAGCCCACTTGATATCCCTGCAATCAAGGGTGTAAACCCAGATACAGACGAAGAAGAAGAACGTCCAGCATCTGATGAAGAGCCATTTGCAGCTCTTGCCTTCAAGATCATGACTGACCCATTCGTAGGTCGTTTGACATTCTTCCGTGTTTACTCAGGTGTCTTGAACTCAGGTTCATACGTCTTGAACACTTCTAAAGGTAAACGTGAACGTATCGGACGTATCCTTCAAATGCACGCCAACACACGTAAAGAAATCGAAACAGTTTACTCTGGAGATATCGCTGCTGCCGTTGGTTTGAAAGATACTACAACTGGTGACTCATTGACAGATGAAAAAGCAAAAATCATCCTTGAATCAATCGAAGTTCCAGAACCAGTTATCCAATTGATGGTTGAGCCTAAATCTAAAGCAGACCAAGACAAGATGGGTATCGCCCTTCAAAAATTGGCTGAAGAAGATCCAACATTCCGCGTTGAAACAAACCCTGAAACTGGTGAAACAGTTATCTCTGGTATGGGTGAGTTGCACTTGGATGTCCTTGTTGACCGTATGAAACGTGAATTCAAGGTTGAAGCTAACGTTGGTGCCCCTCAAGTATCTTACCGTGAAACATTCCGCGCTTCTACACAAGCACGTGGATTCTTCAAACGTCAATCTGGTGGTAAAGGTCAGTTTGGTGATGTTTGGATCGAATTCACTCCAAACGAAGAAGGTAAAGGATTCGAGTTCGAAAATGCGATCGTCGGTGGTGTGGTTCCACGTGAATTCATCCCTGCAGTAGAAAAAGGACTTCAAGAATCTATGGCGAACGGTGTTCTTGCTGGTTACCCAATGGTTGACGTGAAAGCTAAGCTTTACGATGGTTCATACCACGATGTCGACTCATCTGAAACTGCCTTCAAGATCGCTGCATCTCTTGCACTTAAAGAAGCTGCTAAGACTGCACAACCAGCTATCCTTGAACCAATGATGCTTGTAACCATCACAGTTCCTGAAGAAAACCTTGGGGATGTTATGGGTCACGTAACTGCTCGTCGTGGACGTGTAGATGGTATGGAAGCACACGGTGCAAGCCAAATCGTTCGTGCTTATGTGCCACTTGCTGAAATGTTCGGTTACGCTACTGTCCTTCGTTCTGCAACTCAAGGACGTGGTACCTTCATGATGGTATTTGACCACTACGAAGATGTACCAAAATCAGTACAAGAAGAAATCATTAAAAAAGCTAAAGGTGAAGCTTAATTTACCAATGCTTAAAAACTCTTCCCACTTTGGGAAGAGTTTTTCTTTGTTCCAAAAGTGAGTACAAGTAAAATAGCGCTTTTCCTATCGATCAAGACTTTGTGAAAAACTTTAATAAAAGAGGTGGTGATCTATGATAAATCTTGCTTTTCGTTGGGAAATAGTTGCTTTTTAATGCAATAAAGTATATAATAGAGACTGTTAAAAGATGTTTGGCGCTGTGTCAAGTTACTCTTTTCACAAAAAATTTTTTTGATTTTCATAAGGAGGAAATCACGAATGGTAGTTAAAGTTGGTATTAACGGTTTCGGTCGTATCGGACGTCTTGCTTTCCGTCGTATCCAAAACGTAGAAGGTGTTGAAGTTACACGCATCAACGACCTTACAGATCCAGTTATGCTTGCACACTTGTTGAAATACGATACAACTCAAGGTCGTTTCGACGGTACTGTGGAAGTTAAAGAAGGTGGATTCGAAGTTAACGGTAAATTCGTTAAAGTTTCTGCTGAACGCGATCCAGAACAAATCGACTGGGCTAACGACGGTGTAGAAATCGTTCTTGAAGCAACTGGTTTCTTTGCTACTAAAGCAGCTGCTGAAAAACACTTGCATGCTGGTGGTGCTAAGAAAGTTGTTATCACTGCTCCTGGTGGATCAGATGTTAAAACAGTCGTATTTAACACTAACCACGATATTCTTGATGGTACTGAAACAGTTATCTCAGGTGCTTCATGTACTACAAACTGCTTGGCTCCAATGGCTAAAGCTCTTCAAGATAACTTCGGTGTTGTTGAAGGATTGATGACTACTATCCACGCTTACACTGGTGACCAAATGATCCTTGACGGTCCACACCGTAAAGGTGACCTTCGTCGTGCACGCGCTGGTGCTGCTAACATCGTTCCTAACTCAACTGGTGCTGCTAAAGCAATCGGTTTGGTTATCCCTGAATTGAACGGTAAATTGGACGGAGCTGCACAACGCGTTCCTACTCCAACTGGATCAGTTACTGAATTGGTAGTTGTTCTTGAAAAGAACGTTACTGTTGATGAAGTAAATGCAGCTATGAAAGCAGTAGCTAACGAATCATACGGTTACACTGAAGATCCAATCGTTTCTTCAGACGTTGTAGGTATGTCTTACGGATCATTGTTTGACGCAACTCAAACTAAAGTTCTTGACGTTGACGGTAAACAATTGGTTAAAGTTGTTTCATGGTATGACAACGAAATGTCTTACACTGCACAACTTGTTCGTACTCTTGAATACTTCGCAAAAATTGCTAAATAATTCATGCGTATGATGAGAGGAGGGAAACCTCCTCTTTTTTTGTACTTTTTTTAGGGCTTTCTCATCATATTATAGGAATTGGCAAAATAGATTGACAGTGCTAAATAGATTAGGGTATCCTATTCTTGATTGGAGATTTCTAATACAATAAAATGAAAGCGATTACAGTTCGTAGAGAAAGGAGCCAATGGAAATCGCTCAAGAAAAAGAAAAAAACCATACAAGGAGGTCAAGATGAAAGGTCATCTATTTGAAAAGAAAGAACGATTTAGTATACGAAAATTCAGTGTGGGAGTTTGCTCCGCATTGATTGGGTTAGCATTTTTAGGAACAGGAGCTGTCTCTGCAGATGAGACAGTTTCTACTAGTGAACAACCCTTAGAAACATCTTCAGTAGCGACAGAAGATGTCAATCATCTAGTGAGAGAAGCTGGCGTCTATACTGCAGATGCGGCCTTGCCTGCTGCAGAAACGGAAAAACCAGTCGCAGAAGCGGTCGCTCCGGAGGCTAGTCCTACAAGTACAGAAGCTAGCTCGACAACTACAGATACTCCAGCTGTTTCAGAGACTGAAAAACCGAAAGCTACTGCTGAAAAAGTGGCCGATTTACCAACCAATGAAGAAAAACAATTAAGGCCCAAAGAAGTTAAGTTCGATACCTGGGATGATCTCTTGAAGTGGGAACCAGGAAAACGGGTGGATGACGATATGAACAGAGCAAGCGTCCCACTTGCGAGTCGTTTCCAAGGAAAACAAATTAATGAACAAGCCAACCCTGAAGCGAAGATCCAAGCACTGTCAAATATGAACTCCAAAGCAAAGGATCATGCGTCTGTCGGCGGGGAAGAGTTTAAAGCCTATGCTTTTGATTACTGGCAATATTTGGATTCCATGGTCTTTTGGGAAGGGCTGGTTCCATCAGCAGATGTGATCGATGCTGCCCACCGAAATGGGGTTCCTATTTATGGAACAATCTTTTATAACTGGTCTAGCAGCATCAAGGATCAAGAACATTTTGCAGAAACCTTAAAAGAAGATAGTGAAGGCTCTAAAACTTTCCCGATCGCCCGTAAATTAGTCGAACTTGCCAAGTACTATGGCTTTGATGGTTACTTTATCAACCAAGAAACGACTGGAAATCTTGTAGAACCATTGGGTCCAAAATTGAGAGATTTTCTTCTTTATACCAAAGAATATGCGAAGAGTCTCAACTATCCGATTAAGTATTCCTGGTACGATGCTATGACCTATGAATATGGCCGTTACCATGAAAATGCGCTGGGGGAATACAACTACAATTTCATGCAGCCAGAAAATGGGGAAAACCCAGTTGATACCTTCTTTGCCAACTTTAACTGGGGTAAATCAGAAGTGGATTATTCCATCAGTACAGCCAAATGGATTAAGCGGAATCCTTATGATGTTCTAGCTGGACTCGAGCTCCAGAAAGGAGGCTCTTATAAGACTAATGTAGACTGGAATGCCATTTTAGATGAACATGGAAAGTTGCGTCTATCTCTTGGTCTTTATGCACCAGATACCATTACAGGTCTAGGAAAGACTGGTGAAGGTTACCATACCCATGAAGATCTATTCTGGACAGGTTTCCAAGGAGATCCGACTAAAGGAAAACCAGCAGACCAATCTTGGTATGGAATGTCTAATTTGGTTGTGGACAAAACCCCAATCACTAGTGAAAATTTCAATACTTCCTTCAATACTGGTCACGGAAAACACTGGTTTGTCGATGGCAAGATTTCTAAAGAAGGGGAGTGGAACTACCGTTCTGTTTCAGGCTACCTTCCAACCTGGCGTTGGTGGGTAGAGCATAGTGAAGATAGTACACCATTAAAAGGTCGCTATGATTTTGATCAAGCCTACAATGGAGGAAATTCTCTAGCCTTTGAAGGAGATTTAAAAGCCAATAGCAGTCAAAATGTCATGCTCTATTCGACCAAGATCCCTGTGACAGAAACGACAAAATTAAGCGTCAGTCATAAAGGTGGGGTCGGAGCAGCTGCCTGGATAGCTGTTGCCACAAAAGAAGACTACTCTGAATACGAATGGAAAGAATTGACACCGAGTGCGGATTGGTCTACTCAAACCTTTGATTTGGGAAGTTTGGCTGGCAAAACCATTTATGCTGTGAAGATGTTCTTTGACCATGATACGGATGTCAAAGACTACAAATTTAATCTTGGCCAATTGTCGATTACGTCGAACCAAGAGAAACCAGCTACTCCAGCAGAAGTAACCGTTCGAGCAAAACGCCTACAAAATGCGCAAGAAGCAGAAGCAGTTCTCAATTTTAAAGGGGTAGCAGATGCGGATTATTATGAAGTCTATGAAAAAGATGGCGACAACTGGCGTCTCTTAACAGGGTCTTCTGCAACAACCGTCTATCTACCAAAAGTTAGCCGTTCAGCAAGTGCTGAAGGAACGACTCAGGACCTCAAGGTTGTGGCAGTTGGGAAGAACGGCCAACGTTCAGATGCAGGAACTGTGGCCTTTGATTGGGGTATGACCGTGTCAGATACCAGTCTTCCAAAAGCCCTAGCACCAAACGTGGTCATCGGAGCCAAAGTGATCGGTTCGAGCTTCCCAGATGCGGATGGTAGTGAAGGCATCGAGGGGATGTTAAATGGGACCATTACCAGTCTTTCAGATAAATGGTCTTCTGCTCAATTGAGTGGAACCGTCGATATCCGCTTGACACAACCTCGGACCATTGTTCGTTGGGTCATGGACCATGCTGGTGCTGGTGGAGAATCTGTCGATGATGGCAAGATGAATACCCGTGACTTCGACCTTTACTACAAGGACGAAGCCGGTGAGTGGAAATTAGCCAAGGAAGTTCGTGGCAATAAAGCCCATGTATCTGACATTACACTTGATCATCCGATCAAGGCTCAAGACTGGCGTCTCCATGTCATTACAGCCGATAACGGCACCCCATGGCAAGCCATCCGGATTTACAACTGGAAGATGTATGAAAGTCTGGATACGGAAACGGTCAACATCCCGATGAAACATGCTGCAGCGCAAAATCTGGGTAATCATTTTGTCCAAGTCGGCTTCAAAGATGTTCCAGCTAATACTACTCTGACTCTTTATGCCGATAAAGAAGCTACTAATCCAATTGCGACCATGACAGCCGATCAAGCTGGAAATCTGATCTTTAAACCACTGGCTTTTGAATCAACCCCATCTCTTCTCTACTATCGTGCGCAAGAACCTGGCAAAGATATCAGTAATGTTCTAGCAATTGAAGTTCCAAAAAATGATAAAGAAATTGCGGGACTTCAATTTGAAGATGGCTTGACCAAGAAGGTCTACCGGGAAGGCGATGCCCTTTCCTTGAAAGGGGCGACTCTCCGCGTTCATTATAAAGATGGCCAAGCAGATCAACTGGTCAACCTCACCAACTCAGGTGTAGAGATTCATGGATTTGACAGTAGCAAGCTGGGAGAACAACACCTAGAAGTCTCTTACCTTGGTCAGAAATTGGATAAGACCCTCACTGTTTTTGTGGTCAGTGCAGAAGAAGCAGGTGAAAAAGCAGTTGCTGGTCTAGAATTGACCGACAAACCAAAAGTGGAATATATTGTCGGAGAATCATTGGAAAAAGAAGGTGGACGCTTTACAGTCGTCTTTGAAGATGAAACGACCGAAACGCATGCCTTGACAGATGAAGGTGTGGAAGTGACTGGCTTTGATACGACCAAGGAAGGTCGTCAAACCATCACTGTCCATTACAAAGGAGCTAGCACAAGCTTTGATGTCCTCGTCAATCCAAAACCAGCTCTCAACGATGAATACCTCAAGCAAAAATTGGCTGAAGCTGAAGCTGCAAAAGCCAAAGTAGACTTTACTTTTGCGACTCCTGAAGTCAAAGAAGCCTTGCTGGCTGGAATGGCTGCTTCTGAAAAAGTCTTGAAAGAGCATGATACCAGCACACAAGATCAAGTCAATGAGCAGTTGAACCAATTGACCGCTCTCTTGAAAGCCTTGGATGGTCAAGCCAATCTAACAAAAGAAAAAGAAGCTCTCTCTGCTCTGACAACAGAAGCGACTGCTCTATTAGCAAGCAAGCCAAATCACCCTTCTGGTGAAGCTTTGCAGGCACTGGTTGAGAAAAATAAAGAGCTCCTAGCTTCTTCAGAGCTCACTCCTGAAGCGCTTGAAACAGCTAAGACAGGTCTAGAGACCTTGATTGCGCTCCTGAAAGAAGATAAGCCAGCGGTCTTTGTAGACCCTGCAACTGGAGTCGAAGTTCAATTCTCCAACTTAGAGCCAACCGTTGTCAAAGGACTAAAAGTCGCAAAAGTTGAAGCCAATCAGGCAGAAAAAGAAGAGCTGAAGGGCCGAGAAGGAATCGTATTTGATATTGAAGGCGTAGATGCAAGCGGTCAAGACATCGATACCCAGCATCCATCCCTTGTGAAAATCCCTGTGGATAAGGATAAAGAAGTGGAGCAAGTTCTCTTCTTCCCAGAAGGTCAAGCTCCTCAATCCTTGGCCTTTGAGAGAGTTGGAGATGTAGTTATCTTTACAGCTCCTCACTTTACCCACTATGCGATTGTCTATAAGCCAGAACAAACGGAAGGACCAGACCAACCGATCCAACCAGAAGAACCGGCTAAACCAGATCAGCCTGTTCAACCGGCTCAACCAAATCAGCCAGTCCAACCAGTTGCCCCAGTGACTCCGGATCCAGCTAATCCATTGAAGCCTACAGAGCCTTCTCAAGTGGATCAGTTGACCCTAACGATTTCTACTCAAGCGGGTCATCAAGAGGAAGATCACAAGGATATGGTCGATCAAGAGATCCATCAGTTGTTAAGTGCCCACCAAGGAGCGAACTCACAGCCAACGGTTCAGCAAGAAACAAAAGATGCAAGCAAAGAAAGTCAATCGGAACACTTGCCAAATACGGCAAGCCTAGAAGCTTCCTTTGCAGCTGAAGCTGTTCTCTTAGCGGCCTTAGGCGGCTTCCTCTTGGCTGGTAAGAAGAAAGAAGAGTAAGTCTTTTACAGGATTCTTTCGTTCACTTAAAAAGTCACTCTCAAAAAACCTCTCTGGTGAAAACCAGAGAGGTTTGATCTTGTATTTAGAAGTGTCGTTCGGATCCTGTGAATTAGAGGGGAAAAGCATTGGATTTTTCTACCTCTTTTACAGCTTTTGTGATATAATTATCATGTATTAAAAAAAGAAGGAGTCATATCTAATGGCAAAATTGACTGTTAAAGACGTTGACTTGAAAGGGAAAAAAGTTCTCGTTCGTGTTGACTTCAACGTTCCTGTAAAAGATGGCGTGATCACTAACGATAACCGTATCACTGCAGCTCTTCCAACTATCAAGTACATCCTTGAACAAGGTGGACGTGCAATCCTCTTCTCTCACCTTGGACGTGTAAAAGAAGAAGCAGATAAAGAAGGTAAATCACTTGCTCCTGTAGCTGCTGACTTGGCTGCTAAATTGGGTCAAGAAGTGAAATTTATCCCAGGTGTTACACGTGGTGCTGAATTGGAAGCAGCTGTTAACGCTCTTGAAGATGGACAAGTTCTCTTGGTTGAAAACACTCGTTTCGAAGATGTTGACGGCAAGAAAGAATCTAAAAACGATCCTGAACTTGGTAAATACTGGGCATCACTTGGAGATGGTATCTTCGTAAACGATGCATTCGGTACTGCTCACCGTGCACACGCATCTAACGTTGGTATCTCTGCAAACGTTGATAAAGCTGTTGCTGGATTCCTTCTTGAAAACGAAATTGCTTATATCAAAGAAGCAGTTGAAGCTCCAGAACGTCCATTCGTAGCTATCCTTGGTGGATCTAAAGTATCTGACAAGATCGGTGTTATCGAAAACTTGCTTGAAAAAGCTGATAAAGTCCTTATCGGTGGTGGGATGACTTACACATTCTACAAAGCACAAGGTATCGAAATCGGTAACTCACTTGTAGAAGAAGACAAATTGGATGTGGCGAAAGCTCTTCTTGAAAAATCAAACGGCAAATTGATCTTGCCAGTTGACTCAAAAGAAGCGAACGCATTTGCTGACTACACTGAAGTGAAAGACACTGAAGGTGAAGCAGTAGATCCAGGATTCCTTGGTCTTGATATCGGTCCTAAATCAATCGCTAAATTCGACCAAGAATTGACTGGTGCGAAAACAGTTGTATGGAACGGACCTATGGGTGTATTTGAAAACCCTGACTTCCAAGCTGGTACAATCGGTGTGATGGACGCTATCGTGAAACAACCAGGCGTTAAATCAATCATCGGTGGTGGTGACTCAGCTGCTGCTGCGATCAACCTTGGCCGTGCAGACAAATTCTCATGGATCTCTACTGGTGGTGGTGCTTCTATGGAACTCCTTGAAGGTAAAGAACTTCCAGGATTGGCTGCTCTTACAGACAAATAATCTAAATAGAATGAAAAGAGGCTGGGACAAAAGTCCTAGCCTCTCAATTATTTTTGGATTGTCGAGCAAGACGCAGTGGTTGAGTGGGCTCTACTAGGCTGATTTCATCAGCTTTTACAGCCCTACTCAACTGTGCGGAGGTGGGACGACGAAATCGAATTCTAACGAATTACCGGTTTCTGTCCCACTCTCTTTTTTCTTTCTATTGATAACTGTTCTCTCCTTTCTGAAAATATGGTAGAATAATAGAAATAGAAAGATAGGTGACCATGGATTACTTTAAACGACACAAATTTGATTGGTCCAAATTCCGTTTGGGGATGAGAACCTTTAAAACAGGGATTGCCGTTTTTATTGTACTACTTATTTTTGGAATATTTGGCTGGCGAGGCCTTCAGATCGGGACTTTGACAGCTGTTTTTAGTTTGAGGGAAGACTTTGATAAGAGTGTCCACTTCGGGGCTTCGCGTGTCATGGGCAACAGTATCGGAGGTTTTTATGCTGTATTGTTCTTCCTTTTAAAAACGTTCTTTCATGGGGCGTATTGGGTGACTCTTATTTTTGTACCCATTGCGACCATGTTAACCATTATGACAAATGTTGCTATGAATAACAAAGCAGGAATTATTGGAGGAGTTTCGGCAATGCTGATCATTACCCTCTCGATTCCTAACGGTGAAACCTTCTTGTATGTTTTTGCCCGAATATTTGAGACCTTTATTGGCGTTTTCGTTGCGATTTTGGTCAATTCGGATGTGGATCGCATTCGCGATTTTCTCAAGAAACACAAAAAACCTATGTAAGATTATATAACATTTAATCTTGACATAGATTTTTTTTTCGATATAATAGAATAGAAAGAGGAATGGTATGAAGGAAAAGGAATTACGACGCTCGCTGGCAGTCTTTCCGATTGGAAGTGTTATGAAGCTGACCGACTTGACAGCTCGCCAGATTCGTTATTATGAAGATCAGGGATTGATTTCTCCTGATCGGACAGAAGGCAATCGCCGCATGTATTCGTTGGACGATATGGACCGCCTGCTTGAGATCAAAGATTATATCTCAGATGGCTTCAATATTGCGGATATTAAGAAGAAATATGCGGAAAAAGAGCAAGAGCAAACCAAGGTTGTCAGTCAAGAAGAGATCCGTAAGGCTCTTCATCGTGACATTCTTCAGCAAAGTCGCTTCACATCTTCCCCATCGCCATATGGTCAATTCCGTTGATCATTTCATAAGCTTGTAATCTATTTTAAGGAGACAAAAATGTCAATTACTGCTGCAGATATTCGCCGTGAAGTAAAAGAAAAAAATGTTACTTTTATTCGCTTGATGTTCTCTGATATTTTGGGAACTATGAAGAACGTCGAAATTCCAGCTACCGATGAGCAACTGGACAAGGTTCTTTCAAACAAAGCCATGTTTGATGGTTCTTCTATCGAAGGATTTGTCCGTATCAACGAGTCAGACATGTATCTTTACCCAGATTTAGATACATGGACAGTTTTCCCTTGGGGAGATGAAAATGGTAGCGTAGCTGGCTTGATCTGTGATGTTTATACGACAGAAGGAGAACCATTTGCAGGAGATCCACGTGGCAACTTGAAACGTGCCCTTCGTCATATGGAAGAACTTGGATTCAAATCCTTTAACCTTGGACCAGAACCGGAATTCTTCCTCTTCAAGTTGGACGAAAATGGAGATCCAACTCTTGAAGTAAACGACAAAGGTGGCTATTTTGACTTGGCTCCAACAGACCTTGCAGATAACACTCGTCGTGAAATCGTCAATGTCTTGACCAAGATGGGCTTTGAAGTAGAAGCCAGCCACCACGAAGTAGCCGTTGGTCAGCATGAAATCGACTTTAAGTATGACGAAGTTCTCCGCGCTTGTGACAAGATCCAAATCTTTAAACTCGTTGTGAAGACCATCGCTCGTAAACACGGCTTGTATGCAACCTTTATGGCCAAACCAAAATTTGGAATTGCCGGATCAGGTATGCACTGTAATATGTCTCTCTTTGACCAAGATGGCAACAATGCCTTCTTTGATCCAGAAGATCCAAAGGGCATGCAATTGTCAGAAACAGCTTATCACTTCTTGGGTGGCTTGATCAAGCATGCATATAACTTTACAGCGGTGACAAACCCAACGGTTAACTCTTATAAGCGTTTGGTGCCAGGATATGAAGCACCCGTTTATATCGCTTGGGCAGGTCGCAACCGTTCCCCATTGGTACGTGTGCCAGCATCACGTGGTATGGGAACTCGTTTAGAATTGCGTTCAGTAGACCCAATGGCCAATCCTTATGTAGCCTTGGCAGTCTTGCTTGAAGTCGGCCTTCACGGGATTGAAAATAAAATCGAAGCACCTGCTCCGATCGAAGAAAATATCTATGTGATGACACCAGAAGAACGTAGAGCAGCTGGAATCACAGATCTCCCTTCTACCCTTCACAATGCCTTGAAAGCCTTGACAGAAGACGAAGTGGTGAAAGCTGCCTTGGGTGAGCACATCTACACCAGCTTCCTTGAAGCCAAACGAATCGAATGGGCAAGTTATGCTACCTTCGTATCCCAATGGGAAGTAGACAACTATTTAGATCTTTATTAAGAAACAAGAGTAAAGAGGCTAGGACAAAAGTCCTAGCCTCTTTTGGATTGTCGAGCAAGACGTAGTGGTTGAGTGGGCTCTACTACGCTGATTTCATCAGCTTTTACAGCCCTACTCAACTGTGCGGAGGAGGGACGACGAAATCAAATTCTAACGAATTACCGATTTCTGTCCCACTCTCTTTTTGATCCTCAAAAGGTTACTATAAAACCAGTTGAAACAGTGGTTTCAACTGGTTGTTTTGTTAATTTTCGTCATCTGGTGTGAGAATCATTGGGATAATGATAGGTTCACGTTCCGTGCTCTCGTATAAGAATGGGCGAAGGGCATTGACAATCGCACCATTGACGGTTTGGATATTGGCATCTTTGTTCTTCAAGGCGATACGAATAGCATTGAAGAGAATGCGTTGGCTTTCACGAATCAGATCTCCTGATTCACGCATGTAGATAAAACCACGGCTCAAGATGTCTGGTCCAGCCAGGATCATCTTCGATTTGAAGTCAACAGTCGCAACAGCAAGAACGACACCGTCTTCGGAAAGGTCTCTCCGGTCACGAAGGACAGCAGCCCCGATTTCACCGATGCGATTTCCATCGACATAGATATCTTGAGCATTGAAGCTTCCTGCGATCCGAGCAGAGTTGGCTGTAAGAGCGAGGACATCACCATTACTCATGATGAAGATATTGTCTTTTTCCACTCCGCAATCACGCGCAAGTCCTGCGTGGATCTTCTGCATCCGGTATTCACCATGGACAGGCATGAAGTATTTTGGTTTGATCAAGCGGAGCATGAGTTTTTGTTCTTGTTGCCCCCCGTGTCCAGAGGTATGGATGTTGTTGATCTTCCCGTGAATGACCTCTACACCCGCTTCAGAAATCGTATTGATCAATTTATTCACACTGGTTGTATTTCCAGGAATTGGACTAGAAGAGAAGATCACGGTATCTCCTGGTTGGAGTTGCACTTGGCGGTGCGTTCCGTTGGCAATCCGAGAGAGGGCTGCCATTGGCTCTCCTTGGCTTCCTGTACACATGATCAGGATTTCATTGGCCGCATAGTCTTTGATCTCATTTGGCTCGATAATGGTTCCAGCAGGGACCTTGATGTAGCCAAGCTCAATTCCGTTGACGATGGCTTTTTCCATCGAGCGTCCAAAGACGACGATCTTACGACCTGTCTTGACAGCTGCCTCAGCAGCTTGTTGGAGACGGAAGATATTAGAGGCAAAGGAAGCAAAAATGATGCGCCCGTGAATGCCTTCGATGATCTTCATGATGGATTGGCCAACTACTTTTTCAGAGTTGGTAAAGGTTGGGACTTCTGCGTTGGTTGAGTCTGAAAGCAGACAGAGAACGCCTTCCTCTCCAAGGGCCGCCATACGATGGAGGTCAGCCGGTTCCCCAACAGGTGTGAAGTCAAATTTGAAGTCTCCGGTACAGACAATCTTTCCTTGAGGGGTGTGAATCACAATCCCTAAAGGTTCTGGAATCGAGTGAGTCGTACGGAAGAAGGTTGCTTTAAGATTTTTAAATTGAAGCTCAGTGTTTTGGTTGATTTCGTAGAGTTTGGCATCACGAAGAAGACCGTGCTCTTCTAATTTTCCACGGATCAAGGCAAGCGCCAAAGGTCCAGCGTAGATAGGGACATTGGCTTGCTTCAAAAGGAAAGGAATCCCACCGATGTGGTCTTCGTGTCCGTGGGTAATGAGGACCGCTTTGACGCGATCGATATTGTCAACGATATAAGAGTAATCTGGGATGACATAGTCGATCCCAAGGAGGTCATCTTCTGGAAATTTGATCCCGGCATCGACAATGATGATTTCATCTTGGTATTCGATCCCGTAGGTATTTTTTCCGATTTCTCCAAGTCCACCAATGGCAAATACACCAACTTCTTCAGGTTTTAAGGTATAAGCCATGGATTAGTACTCCGTTAGTTCAAAAGCACCTGACTCTTTCTCGTAAGCAAGGTGTTGCTCAGAAAGTGGTGTGATAAATTCAATGTTGAAATCTGTGTTTGCTTCAACCAATTGACGTGCTTGGATACGTCCTTCGCGTTCATTTGGTGCATCAATATCGAGATAAAGTGCATGCGTGGTTTCACGACGAGGGTTCCGGTCTTTTGTTTCCTGATAAAAAACTTTGTAAATCATGAAGTAATTTTCCTTTCATTATTTCGGTCTATTTGTTAGCTGCGAAGGAGTGCAATCACTAGAGTTTCCTACTCGCAACTAGTGGACCTGATTCGATACAATTAATTATTATTATATCATAAATTCGCCTGTAAGTAAAAGATAGACTGGAAAAGTCAGAAAGGCAAAGACCTATAATAGAGAAGCTTTTAAGCGGTTTTGGATAGGAAAATCCTGCGTTCTAGAGGAGAGTTTCGCTGGGATTTGAAGGGAATTTGTAGTATAATATAATCCAGTTCAAGAGGAGTAGGAAATGAAATTATTAGCATTTGATACCTCGAGTAAGGCTCTTTCTGTAGCGATTTTAGAAGATGAGACTCTACTTGCAGAAACAACATTAACCATTAAAAAAAATCATAGTATTACCTTGATGCCGGTCATCGATTTTTTGATGCAACAAATCGACTTGACACCCAAGGACTTGGACCGGATCGTGGTGGCAGAAGGTCCTGGGAGTTACACTGGACTGCGCATTGCGGTCGCAACCGCAAAGACCTTGGCTCATACTTTAGGGATTGAATTGGTCGGGGTCTCAAGCCTCTTAGCTCTAGTGCCGGATGATCTAGAAGGTTTGGTAGTACCTATCATGGATGCCCGTCGGAACAATGTCTATGCGGGTTTTTACCAAGAAGATCAGCTGGTCGCACCTGAAGGGCATTTTCCGTTTGAAGAGGTCTTAGAGCGTGCAGCAACGAGTGAGCAGGTCACCTTTGTCGGAGAAATCACACCCTTTAAGGAGCAGATTGCCTCTAGCCTGCCAAGGGCTACTTGCTATGAAACGCTGCCGGATGCAGTGAAAATCGGACGTCTCGGCCTCAAACAAGCGCCTGCTAGCCTCCATGATTTTGTCCCCAATTATCTCAAACGGGTCGAAGCGGAGGAAAATTGGCTGAAAGACCACACAGAAACAACGACCTCTTACATCAAGCGCCTATGATGAAAGGAACAATCAGGAAAGGGAGCAACCAGGATGCAGCCGCTATTCTCTCTGTGATGGAAGATGTCTATGGCCACAGTCCCTGGAAGTTGGAGCAGATTGAAGCTGATTTAGAGCAGGAATCGATCTCCTATTTCCTAGCTGTGGATGAGGGACAAGTCCTTGGGTTTGTCGCCATTCAAGAGACTCTCTATGAAGCAGAGGTTTTGCAGATTGCGGTCAAGCGCGCCTTTCAGGGGCAAGGCCTAGCCCAGCAGTTACTCGCGCAGTTGCCGGACCAAAAAGAGATTTTCTTAGAAGTGCGCGTGTCCAATCAACCGGCCCAAGGCCTATACAAAAAAATGCACTTTGAAGAAATTGCACGGAGGAAAAACTACTATCACGATCCGATAGAGGATGCCGTGATCATGAAGAGGAACCCGAATGAAAGATAGATATATTTTGGCTTTTGAGACATCGTGTGATGAGACCAGCGTGGCTGTCTTAAAAAATGACGACCAACTCTTATCCAATGTCATTGCCAGTCAAATCGAAAGTCACAAGCGTTTTGGTGGAGTGGTGCCTGAGGTAGCCTCTCGTCACCATGTGGAAGTCATCACTGCATGTATTGAAGAAGCCCTAGAAGAAGCAGGGATCACAGAAGACGAGGTCACTGCTGTAGCCGTTACTTACGGCCCAGGACTAGTTGGGGCTCTTTTAGTCGGCTTGGCTGCAGCTAAGGCCTTTGCCTGGGCGCACGGCCTTCCTTTGATTCCTGTCAATCATATGGCAGGGCACTTGATGGCCGCTCAAAGCGTGGAGCCCTTAGAATTTCCGCTCTTAGCCTTGCTGGTGAGTGGAGGACATACCGAGCTGGTCTACGTCAGTGAAGCTGGTGATTATAAGATCGTCGGAGAGACCCGTGATGACGCTGTAGGAGAGGCTTATGACAAGGTTGGGCGCGTGATGGGATTGACCTATCCAGCAGGACGTGAGATTGATCAGCTAGCCCACCAAGGGGCTGATATTTATGATTTCCCACGGGCCATGATCAAGGAAGACAATCTGGAATTTTCTTTTTCAGGGCTCAAATCGGCTTTTATCAATCTGCACCATAATGCGCAGCAAAAAGGAGAAAGCCACTCCAATGCAGACCTGTCAGCGAGTTTCCAAGCAGCCGTCTTAGACATTCTCATGGCCAAGACCAAAAAGGCTTTGGAGAAATATCCAGTCAAGACTCTAGTCGTTGCGGGTGGGGTCGCAGCCAACCAAGGCCTTCGTGAACGCTTGGCTTCTGAGATCACGGATGTTAAGGTCATCATTCCGCCTCTGCGTCTCTGCGGGGACAATGCAGGGATGATTGCCTATGCCAGTGTCAGCGAATGGAACAAAGAAAACTTCGCAGGCTGGGATCTCAATGCCAAACCAAGCCTAGCCTTTGAAGGAATTGAATAAGAAAAAGGAGCCAATTGGATGTTCAAGGTCCAATGGCTTTTTTGCTGGGATCTCACCAACTAGTAGCGGATTTGCGAGTCGAAAGAAAATTCGGTATGATAGAAGGAATAAAACCTAGATGGAAGAGAGGGAAGTCGGATGGTACGAAACAGCAATAAAATTAAACAGAATGTAGTTGTATATTCTAGCTTAATTTTGCTAGGAATGGGGTTTATTTTATTTCTTTTTGGTTGCTCAAAATATTTGAAGGAAGATACTAAGAGATCTATTAATGGAGATGAAAATGAATATTTTAATACTTATAATCTTAATGCAGATATCCAGAATTTTCAATTTATCCATGCTAAAAATGGTATCGTAGTTGAATGGAAGTTTGAAAATAATAAAGTAGCAAAAGCAGTCAATTCCCCTGATTGGATTAGAGTAAATCAACATTATCTTGTTAGAGCGAGGGAGAAATTAAGACTAGCGTCTGCCTCTAAAAAAATGAAGTCAGATGAATACTCGTATTTAGATGTCTTTGATTTAACCAATAAAAAAGCCTCTAAGAAAGAAGTTAATGCTTGGAAATTAATGGTTAACTATTTAAAAAATGATAATTTTGAATTGGTTGGAACCTTGCCAACTCTAAGAAGGATAGAAAACAATGATTATGTTGTTATTAGAATAAATGATCAACTAACATATCGTTATTTCTTACTTAATCTTAAAACACTTAAAATTGATAAAGAAACAACGGAAGAAGAAATAAATGAGAAGAATAGAGTGTATCTCTTTATTTCTACCCGTAAAGGTTACACTGCTGGAGTTCTTCCGTTTGATAATGGATTTTGGAAGGAAAAATCTTTCAAAGGGGATATCAATTTAAGAGCGTCTTATCCGACAGCATTTAAACTCTTTTCAAAACCAGAAGGTTTTGCTTATAAAGTGATCAATTCTGAGAATGGTGCCATTACGAATGGGAAAGAACTGATTGATCTAGAAACAGAATTTCTTACATTAGGTTCCTCTGTGTACGATTATGCCTATCTGCCTAAAGAACTGAGTATTGAAAATAAAGATACGAAAATCTCTCAATTCGATGAGATTCAACAGTATTATAATGGTAAATCTGTTTCAAATTGGCACTGAGAGAATTTTTAGGAAACATACAAGGAGGGTGAAAAAGAGGTTGTTATGCAAACAATAATTAATTTAGGAATATGGGAGAATAAGAATTACCATTTTGATTGGGAGGAAAAAGTCATACTAGAAGAGACATCTTCTCCTAACTACTGGTCTTATGTACTGCTCCCTATTACATTATTTATTATCAACAAAATTTCGGATGGGTTAGCGGAGGCTGGAATATTTGACAATCAGTTGGTACGACTTGGAACGATTCCAATTTTAGGTGTTATCTCCTACTTTCTTGCTGCGTGGATTATTCGATATTACCATGCGAGCCTGAAATTACAGACATCTAAGATAGATGAGGATCAGTGCAAGAAGTTCATCAAGGCATTAAAGAGACGGAAGGTGTACTTTACATTTCTGGTCAATCTTTTTAGGTTCCTAACTGTAGCCGCTATTCTTTTATTTGTCATTGGAAATGAAACCATTGCAGCACTCTTTTTGATGATTAGTTTTATAGTGATATTTATGTTCAAATTTGATTACCAATTATCTAAATGGCCCGATATGATGGAGAGCATATCTCAAGAAGTGGAAAACGGTAATTAAGGAAATCTCTGATGGGCATGAGGCCTTTGAAAAAGTAGGTGGATGTATTGAAAAAAATTTTAAGTTTGAAACTGGTTTGTCTAGCAATTATTGTAGTCGGTTTAATATTCTATTTTAAACCTTCAGAGACTAAGAAAAATCCTATCGAAAAGAGACCGAGCTCAACAAAAGTCATTCATAAAGGGAATCTCAAGGATGTTCAATTATTTGGTGAGAAAAATCAATTTGTTTTGAGTAAGGATCTGACCTTGGTTGATGGGAAGTATCTGGTTGGTTTTGACTATGTAAAAACCGATGACAGAATAAAATGGGAGTATGTCGGATTCCGATATTACGAGATTGACAATCATTTTAAAGAAACAACCGTAAATGCTTTAGATGAGATTCGTAAGACAGCACCAAAAGCCTTTATTTATGATTATCAAATAAATGTTAATAGTGGAGTAAGTGTTGTAGATCTAATCTATTTTGATTCTCGTAGTGCAATGGAACGTAGTATTGGAAATGGGAAAAATATTTATTACAAGTTGGATGAACAGAAATACTATAGCAAATATGCCATCCCAGAGGGCAGTGCAGTTAAGGAAAAAATAATAGACTATACAAATTTAATGGAATTAATCGATAAAAATACCGGCTTTGACCTTCAAGCAGGATTTAAATTTCAGAAACAGGCCAAGAATGTAAACACAGATATTAATCTATTTGCAATTTATCCGGAATTCAAAGAGAAAATGTTGAGTGGTAAGTACTGGATTGAACCTAGATTACAGTTGTTAAGTAGTAAGGAATGGTTTGATACTCTTCTTCATTGGTTTGCACCTAAAGGACAGGACACCTTACCTGGTGTAAAAATTGAAGCTCGGTACTCAATAGATGGTCAAGAACATGAAATTCGTTCTTATGAAGAGTTTAAACAATACTACAATGGAAAAGGTGGTGAATTGTCTGAGTAAAGCCTCATCTGGAAGGTTGGGAGAAGAAAGCTGGATTTGATCAGGTTAGTACCGTCTAGGATGCTATGTTGAAAGCATATAGGAAGTAAGTAGAATGTTAGAATATAAAGAAACAAGTATTTTCTGTCACCAACTGGTAGAGTACGATGGTAAAAAATTTCTGTTAGATGCTAGTACCATGAAGCCTAAGCTCTATTATTGGGGGCTGCCGACGGAAACTATCACTGTTGAGATGATGGAAGTAGATAAAAAAGTTGAAATTCCAGGCACACCCATCAATAAATTAAATGGGGGAACAGCAGCCATTCTAGTTCAGCCATTTGTGGGAGTGGTTTATAGTCTCTTCAAAAAGCTATTCAGTGAGTATGCTATTAGTCAGCAAATTTTTCTAAAGATAGTCTTATTTGTGGTTGCCATACTTATATCTTTTGTGTTCTTTCGATTTTCGATAGAAAAGGCTCGTAAAAAGGTTAAGAATCTATTTCCTACAGCGAGGAAGAGATACAGGGTGACTTTCAAACCGATACCAGAAAGAAAGCAAATTTTTGATGCCCATCTATTAAATGTTGTCTTACTGGCCTGTTTAGCCATGTATTTATTCACCAACAATGGAACAGAAGGGATCTTTTTGGTGATAGGCGGTATTCTTACGGCTTTTCTATTGACCTTCGAATTTGGTAAAGTTCCAGTTCTTTTAGGAGCGAAAACAGGAAATTTAAGGCTAGATAGTGTAGAAGAGATAGTCATCGAAAAAAGTAACTAGAATGAAATGGATAAGAATAAAGAAGTAGAAATGATGAAAAAAACGATCGTTTTGTTTGTAGCGCTTCTATCATTAACAGCATGCGCCCAGTCTCGACAGGAATCAAAAGATTCTTCGCCAAGCAAAACGGAGCAGATCTCAAAAGAGTCTTCAACTGTTAAAAATGAAAAAGGCTTGCAGTTTGTGGTGGGACCACAGTATGAAGGAAAAGAATCAAATGTAATTGAATTAGGGAAGAAATTAACCAAGGAACATCCAGAACTTGGAGATCAAGGAAGCCTATCGATCAACTATACGGGCGCAACTTTCTCATCAAATCAACAAGAATATGCTGTTTTTCTATTGATTAACAAAGCTGGGTTTCAAATTGATAAGGATTTTGAATTTTCATTGAGTTGGAAATATGATGGGCAATTGATTTATAAGAATCAACGGATTGGCTATAAAATTAGTGACAGTGGAGCATTGCCTGATCAATCTGCCACGATTTTGACCTTGCCAATATCCAGTGAGCAAAAACAAATTGTCGAGAGCATGACACAAGAAGAAAAGATGTCATTAGAGATGTCGGATTTAAAAGTGAATCAGTAGGGGAGAGATAGAAATATATCGAGGGCTTATCCATTCTCTCTCATTGGTCCTTTTTCAAGCTTTTTTCTTGTATTATAATAGAGGTCAACGATTCAGAAAGGAGTGAGAGTATGGAAAAAGATTTTTGGCAGGGGGTGAGGGACGCGCTGCCGACAGCTCTAGGCTATATCAGTATTGGCCTGGCTTGCGGTGTGGTGGCGTCTCCCTATCTTTCTCCTTTGGAGATGGCCTTGATGAGTGTCTTGGTCTATGCTGGGGCGGCCCAGTTTGCGATGATCTCTCTGATTGCGGCCCACTCGTCGATCTTGAATATGGCCTTGACCGTGTGTTTGATCAATCTCCGGAATATGTTGATGAGTCTGCATACCTCCTCTGATTTTAAGGATGCGAGTCTCGCTCATACCATTGGGATTGGAAGTCTCCTGACCGATGAGAGTTACGGGGTCTACTTGAGTGAGAAGTTAAAGACGGATACCATTACAGTTCCTTGGATGCATGGGAACAATCTAGTAGGCTACGTGGCCTGGATCAGTGCGACGGTTATCGGGACAGCTCTAGGATCTCTCCTACCTGATCCAAAGGCTTTTGGGCTTGATTTTGCCTTAGTGGCTATGTTTATTGGGATTTTTGCAGCCCAGTTTCAAGGAATGCAACTGACAGAAAAGACCAAGACCATGCTAATGGTGCTCTTAGCAGTAGCAGTGAGTTTCTTTCTCTTACTCTTTTTTGTTTCGCAACCGCTTGCTGTGCTAGCTGCGACCTTGATCGGCTGTTTTGTGGGGGTGGTCTGTGATGCGCGTGAATAGTTCTATCTTCATGGCCATTCTGGCCTCAGCCCTCGTTACCTGGATTCCTCGGATCTTACCCTTCCTCTTAGTTAAATACAAGGGACTGCCGGCTCCTGTGACCCGCTTTCTCAAATACCTGCCCATTTCCATTATCTTTGCCTTGGTTTTATCAAGCTTAGTAGAGGGGAAAATGGGAAGTCTCCCGCAGTTCCACTGGTTGGACCTCATGGTGACCATTCCTAGCTTCTTTGTAGCCTTTCGTTACAAAAACCTTATGGGAACCGTTTTGTTTGGAATTGTCTTGATCGCTCTATTACGATTGGCATTTTAAATGTAAAAATATGTTACAGAAAAATTACAATTGTTACAAAAAAACTTGATTTTTGTAACAATTGGAGTATAATGGGATTCAGAAAGATAAAGAGGTGATCTTATGAAAAAATCAATCTTCCGTTGGAGTGCCGCTGTTCTGGTGGCTGCTTCACTTGGTCTAGCTCTCGGTGGTTGTGGTGCAAAGGATAAAAAAACAGCTTCCTCATCCGCAAAAGCATCTACCAGTAAGGTAGAGAAAAAAGCCAAAAGTAATAGCAAAAAGAGTGCAGCATCTTCTGCTCAGGCAAAAGATACAGCTAGCTCTTCAACTCAAACCAGTAGCGAGACAGGTACAAAAGACTCTAGTAAGACCGAGAATGCGTCTGCTACGCCGCAAGCTACTGTCCCTGCAGAACTGGTGGGAACTTGGGTAGGATCTAGTCCACAAGCGGATTCGATTAAAATGACCGTCGATGCCAATGGGGATGTAACAACAGTGGTAAGTTTCAAAAATGATAGCGAACCGACTCGGACAGCGACCTATACGGCAAGAGCTGTCCAAGCAACTGGAAATATCTACTATTGGGATGCTGAAGGTCTTGATGGGGCTGATGCCTTGCTCCCTGGGATCACAGGCTTAGGTGTCGCTGATTTCCGACTCGAACCTGGTTTTATCTTAGAAGAAGGACACTATACACCTATTGTTTTCACAACGGCCACCAATACACCATTTGACTACAACAAATACAATGATTTCCGTTTTTCATTAACCAAAGAACAATAAAAAAACGAACTCGATGGAAAATCGAGTTCGTTTCAGATTGAAGACAAAGTCCTCTTAAAAACTTTCCTTAAGTGAGTACGGACGTCAGCGAACTTCGTAGAAGTTCCATGACTAATTATTGAGCCTAAGGTCTCAATAATTCCGAGTGCCTGAAACTTTTTGTTTCAGGCACTTTTCTCACAGCGGAAAGTTTCGGCATTTTCTTGATTCATTCTAAGAATTGGACCACATTTATATTTCTTTGTAGAATTACTTAACTTATTTTACTTTAAAATAGTTTGTCATCATTCTAAGACGAACTCGATGGAAAATCGAGTTCATTTTTTAGTAATGAGGACTTCCTGCTACCCAACCGGTACAGAGGGCGGATGTGATATTAAAACCGCCTGTATGGGCATTGATATCGAGGACTTCTCCTGCAAAGTGGAGCCCAGGAACTAGCTTACTTTCTAGGGTTTTAGGATTGATTTCTTTGAGGCTGACGCCACCCTTGGTTACAAAGGATTTGGCAAGAGACATCTTCCCAGTGACAGGAATAGGCATCTCTTTGATGTTTTGAATGAGCTCTTCTGTCTGAGTAGGAGTGAGTTGCTTGGCTTTTTCAGGGAATCCTTGCGCCAAGAAATCAGCTAACCGTTCAGGAAGAAGGGTTTTGAGGCTATTTTTAATGGACTTTTCTCGATGCTCTTCTAGAAAGTCTTTTAACTCTTGAGAAGAGGTAGTCGGAAGGAGGTCCAGAGATAAGATTTCCCCACCTTTAACAAAGCTAGACATC
>NZ_JAJNSA010000218.1:0-1140 GCF_027497875.1 Streptococcus sp. SM3
CTGCGCCATCTCGTCCGTCGCGTCCTGGTAAACCTTGGGCTCCGTCTTGACCATCACGACCTTGAAGACCTTGTTCACCTTTGTCCCCTTTAGGTCCCTTGATGTTGCCTTCTTTGTCCCAGTTGCCGTTATTCTTAACGAAGACGTCGCCTGTTTCTGTATTGACGTATTTATCACCGTCTTTACCTTGATTTGCTTCTGGGTTAACTTTGCCGTTCAAGACGTCTTTACCGTCGCGTCCATCACGTCCGTCACGACCTGCTGCGCCATCTCGTCCGTCGCGTCCTGGTAAACCTTGGGCTCCGTCTTGACCATCACGACCTTGAAGACCTTGTTCACCTTTGTCCCCTTTAGGTCCCTTGATGTTGCCTTCTTTGTCCCAGTTGCCATTATTCTTAACGAAGACATCGCCTGTTTCTGTATTGACGTATTTATCACCGTCTTTACCTTGATTTGCTTCTGGGTTAACTTTGCCGTTCAAGACGTCTTTACCGTCGCGTCCATCACGTCCGTCACGACCTGCTGCGCCATCTCGTCCGTCGCGTCCTGGTAAACCTTGGGCTCCGTCTTGACCATCACGACCTTGAAGACCTTGTTCACCTTTGTCCCCTTTAGGTCCCTTGATGTTGCCTTCTTTGTCCCAGTTGCCATTATTCTTAACGAAGACATCGCCTGTTTCTGTATTGACGTATTTATCACCGTCTTTACCTTGATTTGCTTCTGGGTTAACTTTGCCGTTCAAGACGTCTTTACCGTCGCGTCCATCACGTCCGTCACGACCTGCTGCGCCATCTCGTCCATCGCGTCCTGGTAAACCTTGTGCTCCGTCTTGACCACGCTCACCTTGAAGACCTTGAGCACCTTTGTCACCTTTAGGTCCTTTGATGTTGCCTTCTTTATCCCAGTTGCCGTTATTCTTAACGAAGACGTCACCTGTTTCTGTGTTAACGTATTTATCGCCGTCTTTACCTTGATTTGCTTCTGGGTTAACTTTGCCGTTCAAGACGTCTTTTCCGTCGCGTCCATCACGTCCGTCACGACCTGCTGCGCCATCTCGTCCGTCGCGTCCTGGTAAACCTTGTGCTCCGTCTTGACCATCACGTCCTTGAAGACCTTGAGCACCCTGGTCACCCTTAGGTC
>NZ_JAJNSA010000219.1:0-1140 GCF_027497875.1 Streptococcus sp. SM3
GGACCTTCACCAATAAAGTTTATGTCGCTGGAAATGGGATCCACGATCTTGAAAATGCCAACCCTGATCGGGTCACGGAAGATGTGTATGATCTGAACGGAAATGGTTCAACAACGGATAAAATTCCATATGCGGAATCAAACTATACGATTGTGGCTGCTGAAGGAATCTATGCACGCAAATATATCGCTAAAAATGATGATCTATCCGATGCATCTACTGTTACTCGTACCTTCAAGCCTGGTGAAACCTTTAACTACAAGATCACCATTAAAAACAATACAGATAAGCCAGTCGAAGACGGAGTTGTTTACGATGCTCTACCAAAAGTACACGATGTCAATACCCTAGATGGGTCGAATCGTTTGACTGAATATACGGTTAGCCTCCGTGGACCTATAGCTGCCCCTGAAGGCTGGACAGTCTACTACACGACAGACTCTAGCGTCACAAGTGACACTATGGAGCAGGCAGCAGATAAGGATATCTGGACGACAGCCGTAGCAGATTACAGTCAAGTGACGGGTATCAAGTTTGTGGCGGATAAAGGAACGACGATCCCAGCCCGTAGCGAAGCAAACTTTGGTGTCCCAGTTGTTAACCCAACGGAGTTGACCAAAGACGTCAAAGACTTGATGCAAAAACGCACCAAAGATAATGAAGACAACGGTGGTCGTTCAGGTGTAGTCCAAGCCCATAACCAATTTGGTTACAAGGCCAAAGGCCACGAAGGAAACCGTGAATCGAATACCGTAACTGCACAAATCTTCTCAGCTGCTTTCCAAGTCAAGAAAGTGGATAAGGACAATCCGAAGAAAGTCCTTGAAGGTGCTGAATTTACCTTAACAGATGCAAATGGAGCTGTTGTTGCGACGGCAACTTCTGATAAGAATGGGGAACTTTCATTTAGTACCTTGACAGAAGGAACCTATACGCTCAAAGAAACACAAGCACCTGCAAATTACAAGTTGGATGCAACAGAACATGCAGTGGTTGTGACCTATGATGCAGACAAGCAAATCTACCACGTCACGGTGGATGGAAAAGCTGTCGGCTCCAAAGCAGTCCCAGTTGAGATCGCTGATGAAGCAGATATCAAGTATATCGATCTTGAAGCTTCAAAAGTTTGGGATGACCAAG
>NZ_JAJNSA010000220.1:0-1131 GCF_027497875.1 Streptococcus sp. SM3
TGGTGTCTTTGCGGATGCTGTCACAAAAGGGATCGCACCAGACCTACATGAAAACATGCTGACAGCCATGCTCCAGACGGCTCAAAAAACAGATCCCACTCAACATTTTGGTCGCCATGGCAATGAAAGCTACAAGGCCCTTGGCTACCTACCCGAAGATTTTCATGAAAGTGTTAGCCATAGCCTAGATTATGCCTATAGTGATTTTTGCATTGCTAGCGTTGCCAAGCAATTGGTTCATACAGAAACAGTCGCTCGGTATGCTGCTTCCAGCCTCTCCTACCGAACATTGTACGATGCCCAAACAGGCTTTATGAGAGCACGATCCACCAATGGAACCTTTAAAGAACCCTTCTCTCCTACCAGCTGGGGAGGAGATTATGCAGAATGCTCTGCAACCCAGGCTACTTTTGGAGCCTTACACGACCTCTCCGGCCTGATAGAGCTGATGGGCGGTAAAAAAGCCTTCACCCAACGATTGCTGGATCTGGCCAATCAAAAACCTCAATTTGATGTAAGAGGATATGGCTATGAAATCCATGAAATGAGTGAAATGGCCCAAGCCCCATTTGGGCAGATTGCCATCTCCAATCAACCCAGCTTTCACCTTCCCTACCTCTTCCGCCACAGTCTTCACCCCGAATATACCAATCTCCTGATCCACCAGATCCGTTCCCAAGCTTTCCATCCAAATTTCCAAGCCTATCCAGGTGATGAGGACAACGGTAGCCTATCTGCTTGGTACATCTGGTCAGCCCTTGGACTCTATCCAACCTGCCCAGGAAAACCAATCTATGATCTAGGGCTCCCCCTCTTTAAAGAAGTCCTTCTCCATCTTCCCAAGCAAGAGCTCAAGATTTGCGCCAACTCACACACTGCAGGCGCCTATTTCATCCAAAAAGCCCTATTAGATGGTAATGAGAAACAAGAGATTTCCCATCAAGACCTCCTTGAAGCCCAATTGCTCCAATTTGAGCTTTCTTGGCTCCCCCCACATGCATAAGAAAAAGAGGCTGGGACAAAAGTCCTAGCCTCTCAATTATTTTTGGATTGTCGAGCAAGACGCAGTGGTTGAGTGGGCTCTACTACGCTGATTTCATCAGCTTTTACAGCCCTACTCAACTGTGCGGA
>NZ_JAJNSA010000221.1:0-1077 GCF_027497875.1 Streptococcus sp. SM3
TCAGATACAAATTGTAACGAAAACGAATACAAAAGCACAAAAATAGAGAAACTATTTATTTTTTGTTATAGTCAAAGCGAATGATTTGCTCCTTTGCATCTACATAGGCGTGAACTCCGAAGGGGACAATTGCTCTTGGAGTTGCGTGGCCGACATTCAAATTATAGACAATCGGGATATTGCTATCAATGATATCCAATAGTGCCTCTTTATAGTCGTCATAGAAAGTTTCATCCATAGGTTTTCCGACCAAGAGTCCACTGATTACCTCGAATATACCATTGTCCTTTAAAGTCCGTAACATCTTTTTGAAGTCTTCCGGCTCAGGCTTTTCTTCGCTTGTTTCTAGCAGGAGGATTTTTCCTTCCCAGTCTGACAAGTCAGGGAAAAGTTTGTATTTTTGGCAGAGCTCCGTGCTGTCTGCGTATCGAGAGTTGTCAAAGATATCGTAGAGAGATTCGAGGCAACCACCGAGGATTTCCCCTTCGAATTGGGCATTTCCTTGCAACAAGTCAAAACCAGTGTTTGCATGACTGATACGAGGTGTTCCCAGAGCCTTGGGACTAAAATCAGTTCGTTCCTCATACCAAACATTGCTAGGGCGTATTTCTGAGATTCTTCCTGTCTCAATCAATTCTTTAAAGTAGTGAAGGCTATAGGCTAGCATTTCTTTTTCTAATTCACAAATGTCTGCTAGGAAGGATTGACCATAAAAAGTTTTGATTCCTAGTTTATGCAACATGAGATGGTTCATGGTTGTATCCGAGAAGCCAAGAAAAATTTTTTGTTTGATAACCTTTTGTAGTTGGTCATTTTCAAAAAGATAAGGTAGTAAGCGATAGGTATCGTCTCCACCGATGGCGCATAGGATCATGTCGATGCTATCATCAGAAAAGGCATGAATCAAATCCTCTGCACGAGCTTCAGGATGGTCCTTGATAAAGTCTAATCCTTTTAGCGAATGAGGCAAAAAGGTAGGATTGAGTCCCAGGTTCTTGAGACGTTGGACACCCAAGTCCACTTCGTGTTTGACAAAGTCCTCTCCGATAATGCCACTAGATAAACTAACAACACCAA
>NZ_JAJNSA010000222.1:0-1064 GCF_027497875.1 Streptococcus sp. SM3
AGGCACGCTCTCACCCATTAACGGGCTCGAACTTGTTGTAGGCACACGGTTTCAGGTTCTATTTCACTCCCCTCCCGGGGTGCTTTTCACCTTTCCCTCACGGTACTGGTTCACTATCGGTCACTAGAGAGTATTTAGGGTTGGGAGATGGTCCTCCCAGATTCCGACGGGATTTCTCGTGTCCCGCCGTACTCAGGATACTGCTAGGTATAAAGACTATTTCGATTACGAGGCTCTTACTCTCTTTGGCTGACCTTCCCATGTCATTCTTCTATAATCTTTAAGTCCATATTGCAGTCCTACAACCCCGAAGAGTAAACTCTTCGGTTTGCCCTCCTGCCGTTTCGCTCGCCGCTACTCAGGCAATCGCTTTTGCTTTCTCTTCCTGCAGCTACTTAGATGTTTCAGTTCACTGCGTCTTCCTCTACCTATCCTTAACAGATAGGAGTACTAGCCATTAGCTAGTGGGTTCCCCCATTCGGACATCTCTGGATCGTCGCTTACTTACAGCTCCCCAAAGCATTTCGTCGTTTGTCACGTCCTTCTTCGGCTTCTAGTGCCAAGGCATCCACCGTGCGCCCTTATTAACTTAACCTTATTTTTGGTCTTGCGACCTAAACTCTTTAAATATTTACAGCGTTTCGGTTTATTTTCTTGTTACTATTTGATATAGATATTCAATTTTCAATGTTCAATCTTAACACCATTATAGTGTTAATGGAGCCTAGCGGGATCGAACCGCTGACCTCCTGCGTGCAAAGCAGGCGCTCTCCCAGCTGAGCTAAGGCCCCACAAGACCTCTCAAAACTAAACAAGACCAACGTACAGGTTTCCATTTCCTTAGAAAGGAGGTGATCCAGCCGCACCTTCCGATACGGCTACCTTGTTACGACTTCACCCCAATCATCTATCCCACCTTAGGCGGCTGGCTCCAAATGGTTACCTCACCGACTTCGGGTGTTACAAACTCTCGTGGTGTGACGGGCGGTGTGTACAAGGCCCGGGAACGTATTCACCGCGGCGTGCTGATCCGCGATTACTAGCGATTCCGACTTCATGTAGGC
>NZ_JAJNSA010000223.1:0-1056 GCF_027497875.1 Streptococcus sp. SM3
CTGGTACTGATGAATCGTTGAAAGGGCATCTTTATATCCCAACAATTGAAGAAGACTGTTGCTATCAAGTGAAATGTTGGTTTGCATATTGTCACTAACAGACTCAATGATTCCTTTGTAGTGACTCAAACTATTGAGGCTTAAAACTTTCTCAACAATCTTTTTGATCACTTCACGTTGGCGTTTTTGACGTCCGTAGTCTCCTTCTGGGTCTTGGTAGCGCATGCGTGAATAAACGAGAGCTTGGTCCCCATTAATCTCCTGACGTCCTGGTGCGATCTTAGCCGTATATTCTGGCTCATTTTCCTCGATCGAGATATCGAAGTCAAATGGATTGTTGACTGTGATGCCACCAACCTTATCCACTAATTGAACCAGCCCCTTCATATTGATCATGACATAGCGGTCAATATGGATATTCAAAAGATCTTGAATGGTCTTAATGGCTAACTTGGCACCACCTTGAGCATAAGCCGAATTCAATTTTGCTTGGACCGTTTCGCCATCTGAAGTAATATTGGTTAGGATATCTCTTTCCAAGCTAGTCATGGTTGTTTCTTTTGTTTGAGGATTAACAGTCACCAAAATCATAGTATCACTATTTCCGGCCCAAGGATCTTCCCGAGAACCGCTACCTGTATCAACCCCCATCAAAAGGATGGTCATCGGCTTGTTTTCTGCAATGACATTGGTCTCATTTCCAAAGCCTTTATAGGTCTTACTGAGAGTCCCAGTCGTTTGGTTTAGGATGGTAAGGCCATAAGCCCCAATCCCAATCACTGTTACCGTCAATAAGCTCAAAAACATCAAAATAATTTTTTTAACCATGTAGACTCTCTCTCTAATCTATCAGTTTGCCCATAAGGTAAACATCTAAGAATTCTCCTTCAGCTGAACAAGCTCCACGAGCTTGGCAACCTTCAATCTCAAAACCTAACTTTTTATACAGGTGAACCGCTCGTTCATTGCGCACTTGGACATTCAAGATTAATTTCCTAAGAACACCGGTCGAGTGCGCCCACTCGATTCCTTCTTCCAACAAGATCTGTCCAAGCC
>NZ_JAJNSA010000030.1:0-26330 GCF_027497875.1 Streptococcus sp. SM3
TGAAACAACAGATATCCAAGGTAAAGAACAAAATGGTAAACCTGAATTCAAACCAGGCAACCCAGAAGTACCAATGGATGATGAAGTACCAGCAACCTTCGAAGATGGTTCAACAACTAAGACAATTCCAGGTGAAGGAACATACAAAGTAAATCCAGACGGTACAGTAACGTTCACCCCAGAGAAGACATTCACAGGTAAAGGCACAGGCGTAACTGTTAAACGTGTAGATAAGAACGGAACCCCAGTAACGGCTAAATACACACCAAACGTAACCCCAGTAACCCCAACCGCAGACCCAGTTGAAACAACAGATATCCAAGGTAAAGAACAAAATGGTAAACCTGAATTCAAACCAGGCAACCCAGAAGTACCAATGGATGATGAAGTACCAGCAACCTTCGAAGACGGTTCAACAACTAAGACAATTCCAGGTGAAGGTACATACACAGTAACACCAGATGGCACAGTAACGTTCACACCTGAGAAGACATTCACAGGAACAGGTACAGGAGTAACAGTTAAACGTGTAGATAAGAACGGAACACCAGTAACGGCTAAATACAGACCAACAGTAACACCAGTAACTCCAGTTGGAACACCTGCGGAATCTGAAGGACCTAAAGGACAACCACAAACAGGAACACCAGACTTCAAACCAGGTAATCCAAATGTACCAATTGATGAAACTGTTAAACCAACATTTGACGATGGAACAACTGAGAAGAAAGTACCAGGAGAAGGAACATACACAATCGATGAAAATGGTAAAGTGACCTTCACTCCAGAAAAAGACTTCGTAGGAAAAGCTAAAGGTGTGACAGTTAAACGTGTAGATAAGAACGGAACACCTGTAACAGCTACTTACACTCCAACAGTTCGTCCTGATACTTCGTTCGTTGATAAAGATGGTAAACCACTTTCACCAACAGAAGATGGAACTAAACCAACTAAAGATATCCCAGGATACAAGATTGTTAAAACTGAAGTAGACGAAAAAGGAAATACAAAACACATCTATGAAAAAGTTACGACAACTTATAAAGATAAAGATGGTAATGTAATTCCAGGAACAACTACTGAAGAAGGTACAAATCCTAAGAAAGATATCCCAGGTTACCGCTTCGTAGAAACTAAGAAACTTCCAAACGGTGATACAGAGCACGTTTATGAGAAAGTTAAGACAAGTCACAAGGATAAAGACGGAAAAGAAATTCCAAACTATCCAACAGAAGACGGCGAACAACCTAAGAAGGATATCCCAGGCTACCGCTTCGTAGAGACTAAGAAACTTCCAAACGGCGACATCGAACACGTTTATGAGAAAGTTAAGACAAGTCACAAGGATAAAGATGGAAAAGAAATTCCAAACTATCCAACAGAAGACGGCGAACAACCTAAGAAAGATATCCCAGGTTACCGCTTCGTAGAGACTAAGAAACTTCCAAATGGCGATGTAGAACACGTTTATGAGAAAGTTAAGACAAGTCACAAGGATAAAGATGGAAAAGAAATTCCAAACTATCCAACAGAAGACGGCGAACAACCTAAGAAAGATATCCCAGGTTACCGTTTCGTAGAGACTAAGAAACTTCCAAATGGCGACACAGTTCATGTTTATGAAAAAATTATTCCTTCTGTGAAACCAGAACCTGCGAAACCATCAAAACCAGCTCCAGCTAAACCAGCTAAGGAATTGCCTAATACTGGTACAGAAGATCACTCTAGCCTAGCAGCTCTTGGACTTCTTGGCGTATTGAGCGGATTTGGTCTTGTGGCACGCAAGAAGAAAGAAGACTAATGTTTTAATCATTAAAGATTAGACAAAGGAATTCAATTTCATAAATGAAAACCCAACTAATCAAACGATTAGTTGGGTTTTTTATGTGGATTATCTATTTTTCCAGGCTTGGTAACGGGTATCAATCAATAATTGAGTGAGGCGTCCCATGGTTTCCCTTTCTTCTGGAGTGAGGGATTGTGCTTGGACGAAGAGATGACGAATGTGTTCGATAGCCTTTAAGGAAGACAGGTCATTGATAGAAGTAATACCAGAATCAAGAATGGTGCCAAAGAAGAGGTCGAAGTAGAGCTGGAGTTCTTCGTCAGGGACTGTGGCAACCCACTCCTTGAAGGTTGTGTCGACTTGTTGGCTATCACTGTTGGTCTTATCCAGTTGAACGAAGTGTTTGTCCTCAATCTGCCAACTAAAGGTATCGTGCTGGGCGATACCACCCAAGGCAGTACTGTGCACGATGATTTGGTGGTTAGGGATTTCCATCATCATACCGATAATAGACCCTTGTGGGATGAAGACCTCGGTTCTATCCATTATCTTTTGATAGCCCTCGGTTTGTGTCAGTTCTTTGTGGAGACCAGGCGCATCAAAGGTATAAACTGCTGTGATCTGATCTTGCAAGCCTTGATCAATTTGACTAGCAGCATAGATGGCTAAATTTCCTCCCTTGGAATGCCCAGCCAGAATGACCTTTTGCTTAGGATGGTGGGCAAAAAAGTTCTTTAAATAGCGGAGGGCATGCTTTTGAGCAGGAGTTTCCTTCATATAGGTCAGGTGGAAATCTTCCTTCCAGCCAATGATACTGTCATCAGTCCCACGAAAGACAATCAGATAGGTATCGAGAGTGAGGCGGTAGGTCATAGCCGCAAATTGTTTTTGTAGTTCAGGGTCTATGTCGTTGATAAAATGGGAGAGTTTGCAATTTTTGAAGCGCTTGTGTTGAGCTAGCTCATCCAATAGCTGGAGGCGATTTTTGCTGGTCAACATGTTAGATTCTCTTGGAACCTGAGGTGCCAGGTCTAGAAGTCGCTGAGGAGCTGTGGAGACCAGATTATCAAAGGAGAGGTAGGTGATTTCTGTTAAGACTAGAATGTCTAGCTCATTCAAAGGAAGATCGTAAAAGGAATCGTGTGCGACATCTTTCAGATAATCAAAAATATTGGCCATAAGAGCTCCTTTCTTTTTATTTATCTTATCAAATTACCCTCAAATTAGCTAGTAGGATTGTTTCACTTTGTTGGCTAAAAACAAGCTATTTCAAATTCAGTTTCAGACCTTCAAGCATGGAAAAATCTGTTATAATAATAGAAAAGGAGGAGCGCATGCACAAGATTTTATTAGTAGAAGATGATCAGGTCATTCGTCAACAGGTCGGGAAAATGCTCTCTGAATGGGGATTTGAAGTGGTTCTGGTAGAAGACTTTATGGAAGTTTTGAGTCTTTTTGTCCAGTCGGAACCTCATCTAGTCCTTATGGATATTGGCTTGCCCTTGTTTAATGGCTATCACTGGTGTCAGGAGATTCGCAAGATTTCCAAGGTTCCCATCATGTTTCTGTCTTCGAGAGACCAGGCTATGGATATCGTCATGGCAATCAATATGGGGGCGGATGATTTTGTGACCAAGCCTTTTGACCAGCAGGTTCTTTTAGCTAAGGTTCAGGGCTTGTTGCGTCGTTCCTATGAGTTTGGGCGTGACGAGAGTTTACTGGAATACGCTGGTGTTATCCTCAATACCAAATCCATGGATGTACATTATCAAGGGCAAATCTTGAATTTGACCAAGAACGAATTCCAGATTTTACGAGTATTGTTTGAGCATGCGGGCAATATTGTAGCGCGTGACGATCTCATGCGGGAACTTTGGAATAGTGACTTTTTCATTGATGACAATACCCTCTCTGTCAATGTGGCTCGTTTGCGTAAAAAGTTGGAAGAACAGGGCTTGGTAGGATTTATCGAGACCAAGAAAGGGATAGGGTACGGACTGAAGCATGCTTGATTGGAAACAATTTTTTCTAGCCTATCTGCGTTCCCGTAGTCGTCTGTTTGTCTATCTGCTTGCTTTAGCATTTCTGGTCTTACTCTTTCAGTTTTTATTTGCAAGTTTGGGAATTTATTTTCTCTACTTTTTCCTGCTATGTTGCTTTGTAACCATCTTATTTTTCACTTGGGACATATTGGTGGAAATGCAGGTCTATCGCCAGGAAATTCTCTATGGGGAGAGGGAAGCCAAATCTCCTTTGGAAATAGCTTTAGCAGAAAAATTAGAAGCGCGTGAGATGGAACTCTATCAGCAGAGGTCAGATTCAGAAAGAAAACTGACGGATTTGCTGGATTACTATACCTTGTGGGTCCATCAGGTTAAGACACCCATTGCAGCTAGTCAACTCTTAGTTGCAGAAGTAGCTGACCGCCAACTGAAGCAGCAGCTAGAACAGGAAATTTTCAAGATCGACTCCTATACCAACTTGGTTTTACAGTACCTGCGTTTAGAAAGTTTCCATGATGATTTGGTCTTAAAGCAGGTTCAAATTGAGGACTTGGTCAAAGAAATAATTCGTAAATATGCTCTTTTCTTTATTCAAAAAGGATTAAATGTCAATCTACATGACCTTGATAAAGAAATCGTGACGGATAAAAAGTGGCTGCTAGTGGTTATTGAGCAAATTATCTCAAACAGTCTCAAGTATACCAAGGAAGGTGGTCTGGAGATTTATATGGAGGGACAAGAGCTTTGTATCAAGGATACGGGAATCGGGATAAAAAACAGTGATGTCCTCCGAGTCTTTGAACGTGGCTTCTCAGGATATAATGGACGCCTAACCCAGCAGTCATCTGGACTTGGCCTCTATCTATCTAAGAAAATTTCTGAAGAACTGGGGCACCAGATTCGTATCGAGTCTGAGGTTGGAAAAGGAACGATAGTGCGGATTCAGTTTGCTCAAGTAAACTTAGTCCTTGAGTGAGAAGAGACAATGAGTTTTTACCCAATCTCTTTTTGCTATATTTCAGGATATTTGAAGACTGTTTTTTACAAAACCAATAATAGAATTTTTAATACGGAATATAGTATAAATACTGGTTCAAAGTGAAGTTTTGTATGCTTTATACTTTTGTTGAGTATAAAATCTATAAACTAAGGGTGAATTACAAAAATTAATTTGAGATGAAGTGAATTGTAGACTTGGGAAATGTCTCCTATTCGATTTCAGAATGAATCGTTGATACAGGATTAAAAGAACTGCAGCTTTCTTTTTATTTTGAATGAGATAGGTGTATATAGATTTGTGTAACTGGTGTAGAACTGTTTCCAAGAATTTATTGAATGTATCGAATACACACATTCTATTGATTTTGAACCAGTTTTTAATTTCTAAATGTTATAATAGTTTTATCAAGTAAAAGGAGACTGCCATGATTGGAGACAATATAAAATTCTTACGAAAATCACATAATCTGATATAACCAGAATTTTCACGGATTGTGGGTGTGTCACGAAATAGCCTAAATCGTTAGAAAAACTGAAAAAGCTTACTTTCAATAGAAGTATTGGAAATATTCATTTTACATCTATCAAAGAAACATGGGATAGACCTATATTTTACAAAATAGCAAATTATATTTTGAATGATAGTAAAAACGGCAGTACTTGTGTGATTTACAATTATTGCACTCAATGTCCGAGTATCGCACTATCTGAAATAGGGAATAGTAGAGATTGTTCTGCGATATGTAAAAAAACGCATTAGCAAGGAGTATCGTATATGCTACCATATCTTAAAACTATTAGATGGTATCTCTTCTTTAATTTTCTTTTTGGTGTAGTATCGAATATCTGCACAGCTTTGTTACCGTATTTCACGCAGGCATTAATCAAAGGGGATTATCAAGTAGCTCTATATGGTTACTCTATGTCAGTGGCAGGTTATTTGAGTTGTAACTATATCCAAATGATACTTGATTGGAAGCAGGGGATTATCTTTTCGACTACTTTGAAAAATGAGTGGTTTCGTTCACTTCTGGGACTCAGTCACCACGATTTCAAGCAGAAAACAGTAGCAGAGTATATTTCCTATCAATCTAATGACCTAGATTCGTTGGAAAAGGATTACCTTCCTCCATTGATGAGTTTTATCAAACAAATTTTACGTATCATCATTTACGCTTTCATTATTAGCAGAACAATTAATCCTATTGTATCACTGATTTTAATCTTTTCCACTGGAATTAGTATTCAAATTCCTAAAATCGTTGGGAAGTTGACCGCTAATCGTAGACAGATTTACTTGAAAAAACAAGGAGATTACTATCGAACTTTGGAGGATTTGCTCATGGGACATCATTTGGTAAATAAACTAACTATGTCGCATTTTTTGAATCAACAAAAGAGCTCTCTAAAGAATTTGCAGGATAAGTATTTTAAGTATGGTTTGACAAAAATTACAGGCATCTTATTGACAGGTGTTTCTTTTGAATTCATTAGTCTTGTTCTGTTTATTTATTTAGCCTACTCTCTATCTCACCAGCAACTCGGTATTCCTGAGGTGGTGGCGAGTTTCGGATATATTAATGCTTTTTCTGAACCAATACAGGAAATCCTTTATGATTTACAAATGTTAGAGTCCGTAAAGCCTGTAATCAAGAGTTTTCAAAACATTGTTGGGAGACCCGTTTCAGTTCAAGCACCTCAACATTCTTTTGATACGATTACTTTGAAAAATATTTCCAAACAACTGGGAGAATCAAAATTGATAATTACTTCCGCTACGATTCAAAAAGGGGATAAAATTGCGCTTATTGGTAAGAATGGGTCTGGAAAAAGTAGTCTTCTCAACATTTTAAATGGAACAGATGAAGATTTTGAAGGACAAATTGTGCTAGATGGGCTTGTTTTGGACCATCTTTGGGGAAGATTCGGTATGATTCTGCAACAAGAACATACATTTATTTCAAGTTATGAAAATAATGTAACGCTATTCAATAGTTTCAATGAAAAATTCAGAGAAGAAGATTTTGAAAAAATTCCACCACAATCCCTGTCAGGTGGTCAGCAACAACGAATGTATTTAAATCGTGAGAAAAATCGTAAAAATCCATTGCTTATCCTAGACGAACCTTTCTCTGCCTTGGATACTAATCAGTTTAAAATGGAATTGGAAAGAGTTCTGGAACTACCAAGTGCCGTCATTGTTACTTTACATCGCCAAAACGAATTATTAAGTAAGTTTGACCAAGTTTGGGAAATTAAGAATGGAGAACTTGTAATTTTGAAATAGCTAAATTATAAAGAATAAAACGCATAGTATCAAGGTTCTTCTGATACCGTTTTTCCTTCTTCGGATAAGGAAACAAAAATTTCTTGCTTCCTCTATCTGTTCAATTGATAGATTTCGTCAGAGAAAGAATGTAAAATTTTTGATATAATGTTAAGGATGGACTGTCGGATATTAAGAAGGGACTGATTCAAGACAGTCATATCTGGTCTTTCTTCCAGTCATTTTTCAAACAATATCAGTTGATAATCAGCTTAAATCAGATCTATCAGTTTGTCTATCTTTCTCTGATGGAGATCATGTCCTATCTTCACTTTGATTATTGGAAAAAAACGGCTCGGTCAAGAGCTAGTATGAATAAGGAGAACAAATGAAACGTTTAAAAATGTTATGGCATATTATGCAGGTTACGGGTTTTACTCGGTTTGCTCTGAGTTTTGTGACCTTTGTTTTTGGGTCAGGAGGCGTGCTTTTCCTAGTTGAACCTGCTATCACAAATTACGGAGACGGTCTTTGGTATGCTTTTGTGACTTCGACGACTGTCGGCTACGGGGATCTCCTAGCTGTGACCTTGATTGGAAGGATTACCAGTGTCTTCTTGACGATTTATGGGCTCATATTTTTTGGCTGTTTATCAGCTGTTATTTTTAATTATTATACCAATTTAAATAAGGAAAGAGGAGAGGACAAATGACTGCCAATTATTCAACACGGGAATACCGTGAGAAATTATACGATGACCTTCATGTTCGATTGAGAGATACAGCGATTTTGATGTGTGCAATTTTTATTGCCTCTATCGGACTAAATATGAATTCAACAGCTGTCATTATAGGAGCCATGTTGATTTCACCTCTCATGACACCGATTGTTGGACTGGGATTCGGTTTAGCTATTTTTGATACGCGTTTAATCAAGCAATCTCTAGAGGTTTTATTGACTCAAGTGTTGGTCAGTTTGCTTGTCTCGACTCTGTATTTCTGGATTTCTCCCTTGTCTTATGCAAGTAGCGAGTTGATTGCACGAACCTCTCCAACCATTTGGGATGTTCTCATTGCTATTGCTGGTGGGATAGCAGGCGTAATTGGTTCAAGGAAAAAAGAAGCAAACAATATCGTACCAGGAGTAGCCATCGCAACAGCTCTGATGCCACCTATCTGTACTGCAGGTTACGGTTTAGCTAATGGAAATGTACGATTTTTATTTGGAGCTCTTTATCTTTTCTTGATCAACTGTGTCTTTATCATGCTAATCAACATTGTTGGAACAAGAATTATGATGAGAAAATCTCCCTTAAGTTCATTTAAAGAGCTAAACATTAAAATGAGAATTGGATTGATATCCTTGATTGTATTATTGATTCTTCCAGCCAGCTATTCAGCAGTCACTCTGACGATAGATCAAGCGCGAAAAGAAGGAATCAAACAGTTTGTAGGAAAAGAGTTCGCCAATCACACGGTCATTAATCAAGTCTACAAGTCAAGGAACAATGAATTGGTCTTGACGGTTGTTGGAGATCCGATTTCAGAAGAAGAGTTAGAAATGCTCCACCAAAAACAAGCCTCTTACGGTATTCAATCTGTTCAATTGAAAGTCAATCAAGTCCATAATTCGACAAAATTAGACGGTGAGACGACCAAGGAATTTTATGAAACCATTAACAAGTATATCGATCAAAAACTCTCTGAAAAGGATTCACAAAAAGATCTCGTAAAAGAAAATGAAGCAGACAAGGATTGAGGATATTGACCTTATCTAACTCATGAAAGCAAATCTTGTGTGGTGGTTTGGTCAATCACTACTAGCTCGGATTAAATAATACTCTTCGAAAAGCTCTTTAAACCACGTCAGCGTCGCCTTACCGTACTCAAGTACAGCTTGCGGCTAGCTTCCTAGTTTGCTTTTTGATTTTCATTGAGTAAAAATATAAAAAGCAACAGCTGAAATAGTTGTTGCTTTTTAGGTAGCTAGGATTTTATCCCAGGTTTGATCTCTTATTTCTCAACGCGTGATTTGTTGGCGATATCAGCTAGGATAGCTTGAACAAAGTCATCTACTGAGACAGTTTGTGTTTCTTTTTGGCCGTAGCGACGAACGTTGACTGTTCCGTCTTCCATTTCCTTGTCCCCAACGATCAATTGGTAAGGAATCTTGCTTGTTTGTGACGCACGGATCTTGAACTGCATTTTTTCATTGCGCTCATCTACGTCTGCACGAACACCACGGTCACGGAGTTTCTTAGCTACTTCCCAAGCGTAGTCCACGTGTTTTTCGTTAGAAACTGGGATAAGGGTTACTTGGTGTGGCGCAAGCCATGTTGGGAAGGCACCCTTGTAGTTCTCAATCAAGATCGCTGTGAAGCGTTCCATGGTTGAAATAACCCCACGGTGGATCATAACTGGACGGTGTTCTTCACCATCAGCTCCGATGTATTTAAGGTCGAAGCGTTCTGGAAGCAAGAAGTCAAGCTGGATAGTAGAAAGGGTTTCTTCTTTTCCAAGAGCGGTCTTAACTTGGATATCCAATTTTGGTCCGTAGAAGGCTGCTTCGCCTTCGGCTTCAAAGTAGTCAACACCCATTTCATCAAGGGCTGCACGAAGCATAGTTTGGGCATTTTCCCACATCTCATCGTTGTCAAAGTACTTGTGAGTATCTTGAGGGTCACGAAGAGAGAGACGGAAGCGGTATTCAGTCAAGTTGAAATCTTCATAAACATCGATAATCAACTGAAGGGCACGCTGGAATTCTTCTTGGATTTGTTCTGGAGTAACGAAGAGGTGACCGTCGTTGAGAGACATTTCACGTACACGTTGAAGACCAGTGAGGGCACCAGATTTTTCATAACGGTGCATCATACCGATTTCAGCAATACGGATTGGCAACTCACGGTAAGAGTGAACATGGTGTTTGAAGACTTGGATGTGGTGCGGACAGTTCATTGGACGAAGGACAAATTCTTCCCCGTCACCCATGTCCATAGTTGGGAACATGTCTTCTTGGTAATGATCCCAGTGACCAGAAGTCTTGTAAAGTTCAACAGAAGCAAGTGGTGGAGTGTATACGTGTTGGTAGCCAGAAGCCAACTCCTTGTCTACGATGTAGCGTTCCAACTCACGACGAATAGTCGCACCATTTGGCAACCAGAATGGCAAACCTTGACCAACCTCTTGAGAAATCATGAAGAGATCAAGCTCTTTACCAAGTTTACGGTGGTCACGTTCCTTAGCTTCTTCACGCATTTGAAGGTAGTTTTTCAAGTCTTTCTTGTCAAACCAAGCTGTACCATAGATCCGTTGCATCATAGCGTTATCACTATTTCCACGCCAGTAAGCACCTGCTACATGGAGAAGGTGGAAGATTTGGATGCGGCCTGTTGATGGGACGTGAGGGCCACGGCAAAGGTCTACATATTCACCCTGACGGTAGATGGTCAAACCACCTTCGTCTTCTGAGTGTTCTTCAATCAATTCCAACTTGTAAGGGTCGTTCTTGAAGATTTCACGTGCCTCGTCTTTAGTAACTTCTTCACGGATTGATGGGAAGTTTTCTTTGACAATTTTTTGCATTTCTTCTTCGATACGAGGAAGGTCTTCGTTAGAGATTTGACCAGCTGTGTTGTCAGTATCGTAGTAGAAACCATCTTCGATGGCTGGACCAACTCCCAAGTGAATGTCTGGGAAAAGACGACGAGCTGCTTGGGCGAACAAGTGAGCAGCTGAGTGACGCAAGATTGGAAGGGCATCTTCGTGATCAGGTGTCACAATTTCGATGCTTCCATCTTCAGTGATAGCACGAGTAGTGTCGATAAGTTTACCGTTGAATTTACCAGCCAAGGCCTTTTTAGCTAGGGAATTGCTGATAGATTGGGCAATTTCAAAAGTTGTTACGCCAGATTCGAATTCACGAACAGCGCCATCTGGGAAAGTAATGTTAATCATGATGTTCTCCTTACTTATATTATTGACGAATGTGTTAACCCTATTCTGAAAACAGGGACAGAGGATTGTGAAAGCTAGAAAAACAAAAAGCGACATCCTCGAAAGGACGTCGCAACGTGGTTCCACCTTCATTTATGTACCTCAAAAGAGAGGGACACCTCTGATTGGCTCTAACGTGGCCACCGTTTTATGTTTTCATAAAAAAACTCAAGAGTAGTATCAGTTTAGGCTCTCTATGCGTTTCCAGCAACCACGCACTCTCTAGTAGAAAGGCACTAAGTGACTTGTCTCTATGGATTATTATAGCATGATTGTGAGATTTTTCAAGATATTTGTAGATTTTTTTGAATTTTCTTCATTGAAAGAGTGCCTGCTATGCTTTGTTAGGAGTAATGTGAAATCATCTTTTTGATAAGTTTTTACCTTGATAAAAGTAGTGTTCTGGATTTAGTAAGAGTGGGTTAAAGGTGACTATTAAACAGTATTTTTTGTTATAATATTAAAAAGATATATAAGAGGAAATGAGGAGAAAGAATGACGAAAATAGCTCTTCTTTCAGATATTCATGGTAATACCACCGCCTTGGAGGCTGTTTTGGCAGATGCTCGGCAGCTAGGAGTGGATGAATACTGGCTTTTGGGAGACATTTTCATGCCGGGGACAGGACGTAGAAGGATTTTGGACTTGTTGGCTCAACTACCGATTACGGCTAGAGTTTTGGGAAACTGGGAAGACAGTCTGTGGCATGGTGTCCGCAGGGAATTGGATAGTACTCGTCCTAGTCAACGCTATCTCTTGCGCCAGTGCCAGTATGTTTTAGAGGAAATTTCCTTAGAAGAAATTGAACTGCTCCACAATCAACCACTCCAGATTCATCGTCAGTTTGGTGATTTGACGGTAGGAATTAGCCACCATCTTCCTGATAAGAATTGGGGGCGTGAGTTGATTCATACTGGAGCGCAAGAGGATTTTGACCGCTTGGTGACCAATCCTCCTTGTGATATCGCTGTATATGGTCATATTCACCAGCAGTTGCTTCGTTATGGTACTGGTGGACAATTGATTGTTAATCCAGGTTCGATTGGGCAACCTTTCTTTCTAGATGCCCAGTTGCGGAAGGACTTGCGAGCCCAGTATATGATTTTAGAGTTTGATGACAAGGGCTTGGTAGATATGAACTTCCGACGGGTAGACTACGATGTGGCAGCTGAATTGCAGCTGGCTAAAGACCTCAAACTTCCCTATTTTGAGGTTTATTATGAAAGTCTGGTCAATGGAATCCACCATACTCATCATCAGGAATTTCTGAGAGAATTGGCCCAGAAAGAGGGTTATGATAGGGAGTTAGATGCCTGGTTGAAAAGTGGTAACGATTGACATTACAACTAAAAAGGGTATAATAAAAGAAAAAGAAGAGTAGAGGCAGGGTAGCCTCGTAAAAAGGAGAAGAGGATGCAAATTCCAAGTAGATTTACCATTGCAACTCATATGCTGATAATCATTGCCCTCAAGGGGAAGGAAAGCAAGGTGACCAGTGATTTTTTGGCTGCTAGTGTAGGGGTCAATCCTGTCATTATCAGAAAAACCTTGTCCCAGTTGAAGAAGGCAGAGCTGATTTCAGTCGCGCGCGGAACAGGGGGAACAGAGATTGTTAAGGATCTCAAAGACATTAGTCTATTAGATGTTTATCAAGCGGTTGAGTGTCTTGGTAAGACTGGTCAACTCTTCAGTTTCCATGATAATCCGAATCCAAATTGTCCAGTTGGAGCTCATATTCATGATGTTTTGGATCAAAAATTGGAGAGAATCCAGCTGGCTATGGAGGCTGAACTTGGTCAGACCAGTTTAGAGCAAGTCGTGGCCGACGCAGAGAGTCAGATGAAGGATTAAGAGGGATAGATGCCTGCAAATGAAACTCAAAACACTGCTAGAAATCTGGCAGTGTTTTTTGAGATTGCGTAGAAAAAACTCCTGGGAATTTCCAGGAGAGTATGAGTAATTATTTGAACTTGAATCCTTCGTAAATAAGCTCTGCTTTTGGATTTTCTTTCTTAATCTGTTTGGAAAGTGACTTCATCATAGAAAGAGGACCACACATATAGACGCTTGCATGTTCGGGTACTTCTTTTTGTTCAAAATTAAGATAGTTGTCTTTTGTACTGTCTACTAGATGGAGTGCAAAATTAGGATTTTTCTGAGCATAGTCACGGAGCAAGTCTAGGTAGACTGCATTTTCCTCTCCACGGAAGCTATAGTAGAAGTGAACCTGTTTATCTAAAATAGGATGTTCACGGATGTAAGAGATGAAGGGGGTAATCCCAATGCCTCCAGCAATCCAAACCTGATTTTCTCGTCCTTCTTCTATGATCATGTGACCGTATGCTCTGTCTACGCTTACTTTGCTGCCGACTTGAAGATTGCCATAGATATTCTTGGTATGGTCACCTGAATTTTTGACAGTAAAGTAAAGAGTTTGACCGTGACCTCCTGAGATAGAAAAGGGATGCGGAGCATTTTCAAAACCTTCTTGGAAAATCTTTAGGAAGGCAAATTGTCCTGATTGATAGTTGAAAGGTCTGCTAAGATAGATTTGAATTTCTCTAGTATCGTGATTTAAGCGTTTGAGATTGGTAATTTTCCCTAGATAGGGGAAACCAATCTTTTGATATAGAAAAATGATATAAAAACCAGCTAGCAAGCCTAAAAGGGCATAGCTACCAACAAGAAAACTTAGAAGATTAAATGTAAGGAGACGATTACCCATCATCATGTAGACGTGAAAGAGTCCGAAAATATAGGCTAGGTAAACCAGGCGGTGAATCCATCGCCAAGCTTCGTATTGGATGTATTTGCCTAAATAGGCGACAAGGATGATACTGGCAAAGATATAGATAGCAAGGTTGCCAAACTGAGCAGCTAAGCGAGAGCCCCACAAACCGCCCATACTAAAGTTATGAAAGATTAATAGAATGATTGAGAGAAAGGCTGTGAATTTGTGGACGGTGTAGACCTTCTCCAAACCGTGAAACCAGTTTTCTATTAGAGGGAGACGAGTGGCTAGGATAAAAGTCAGAGATAGGCTTGTTAAAGCTAGTCCTGGAATCATGAATTGGGGAGAAGTGTTCATCCAAGTCCAAATAGTCAAGACAAAACTAGCTATAATAAAGAGTAGTCCTTTGATTGATTTCATAGAAAATTCCATTTCATTAAGATTTGATTTGTTGTAAATAAATTTGTTACATTTTATCATAGAAAAAGTATGGTGTCAAATTGAGGTCTATAAATATCTGCTATCATCAAAAAACTCTCCAATTTAACTGGAGAGTGGCTGTTTATTCTGCAGCTTGTTGCCAACGTTTTGCTAGCATATGAGATAGGCTCGAAATTGCTAGGTTGAAGCTGAAGTAGATGAGGGCAATCAGGATATAAAGACTGAAGACCTGCTCTGGTTCAAAATAACGGCCCATGAGAATTTGGCTGGCTCCAAAGAGTTCTTGTAGGGCGATAACAGAGTAGAGAAGACTGGTATCCTTAATCACGGTTACAAACTGAGAAATGATGGCTGGCAGCATTTTGCGGATTGCTTGTGGGAGAATGATGTGGTAGAGGATTTGGGCTGAGGTAAATCCTTGCGACATTCCTGCTTCGTACTGCCCCTTGTCTACGGCATTGAGACCGCCTCGGATAATCTCAGCTAGGGCTGCTGATGTAAAGAGGGTGAAGGCAGTAATTCCTGCTGGTGTGGATTTCATCTTGAACACTAAAAAGATAGTGAAAATCCAGAGAAGGTTGGGAACATTCCGTACAAATTCGATGTAAATGCTGGAGATGATGCGCAAGACAGGATTTTTGCCATTTCTCATGACGGCTAGCACCGTTCCGATGAAGGTAGAGAGGACGATGGCAATCAGAGAAATATAGAGGGTCAAGCCAAATCCTTTAAAGATAAAGATTAGGTTATCTGGGGTTAAAACTTCTAAAATGGATTCCATAGTAACCTCCTAAAGTGAATAGGCTTTTTTGTTGGCTTGCTCCATCTTGCGACCAAACTGGGCCACAGGGAAGCATAGGGTAAAGTAGAGAAGAGCAGCACCTAAAAAGGCTGGGATATAATTTCCGTTGAGAGCTGACCAAGACTTGGTCACAAACATCAAGTCCACACCAGAGATGATGGCAACTGTAGAGGTGTTCTTGATGAGGTTAACAATTTGGTTGGTCAAAGGAGGGAGAATGATACGGAAGGCTTGAGGCAAGATAATCAAGCGCATAGCACTGATATAGGTAAACCCTTGCGACAAGGCAGCTTCCATCTGACCGCTAGGAATAGACTGAATCCCTGAGCGAATCACCTCAGCGATATAGGCGCCGTGATAGAGTCCCACGCAGAGAACAGCTGTCCAGTAAATCGGAATCATGATGGTATGGTCACTGATAAGAGGTAGACCATAAAAAACGATAACAAATTGTACCAAGAGGGGAGTGTTTTGGTAAAACTCCACAAATATGCGAGCCAAAATTCTCAATATTGGACGCTTGCTGGTTGACATGGCTCCGAAGAAGATGCCCAAAACCATGGCTAGGATAAAGGATCCAATCGCTAGGACAAGAGTGAAGAGGAAACCATTGAAAAATTGTCCAAAATCCTGAAAATAGGCAGTCCAAGATGATAAATCTGTCATGGGGTGTCCTCCTTAATCTGCAGTATGGCTGGATGGTTTCAGCTTGTAACGGTCATAGAGTTTTTGTAAACTGCCATCCTTGCTCCATTTAGTAACCAAGTTATCGAGATAGTCGTTGAGCTCGGTATTTGATTTCTTGGTAACGATACCGTAGTCAGATGGCTTGAAACTATCATCTAGTAGTACTGTGCGTTTGCTGATGTAGCCAGACAGAATCGAGCGGTCAACGGAAAAGGCATCAATTCGATGAGCGTGAAGGGACGTAATCAATTCTGGGTAGGAACCAAGTTCGACGAATTTAAAGGTCAGGCCTTTCTTTTTACCCAGTTCGGTAATCAGGCGTTGGGTAATGGAACCTTGGGCAACTCCGATGGTTTTTCCGTTTAAGTCCTCAATGCTTTTGATTTTGGCAGATTTATTGACCAAAAAGCCAGAGGCATCTGTGTAGTAGGGGCTGGTGAAGTTGTAGAGTTTTTTTCGTTCGTCTGTGATGGTAAAGGTTGCGATATCCATATCGACCTGTTCATTGTCTAGAAGGGGTCCACGGGTTTGTGCGGTAACAGGCACATAGCGAACCTTGACCTTGAGCTCATCAGCTACCATCTTGGCCAGATCAGTTTCGATACCAGAAAAGGTCCCTGTCTTAGGATCCTTGTAACCGAAATTGGGAACGTCTTGTTTCACACCAACAACTAGCTCGCCTCTCTTTTGAATGTCTGCGACACTGGTATCAGCTTGGACTGGTTTTACAGTAGCAAGACCAAAAAGGCTAATCAATAATGCTGATAAAAAGAACTTCTTTTTCATAGACACCTCCTTATTTGACTTTGTCACTTTCGTGGTTGATAATTTTGCTGAGGAATTGTTGAGCGCGAGGTTCACTTGGATTGTCGAAAAAGTCATCGACATCTGTCGTATCTACCAAGACTTCTCCGTCAGCCATAAAGATGATGCGGTCAGCAACTTCACGGGCAAAGCCCATTTCATGGGTCACGACAATCATATTCATACCATCGAGGGCTAATTTTTGCATAACTGCTAGAACGTCTCCGATGGTTTCAGGGTCGAGGGCAGATGTTGGCTCATCAAAGAGGAGGAGCTCAGGGTGCATGGCAAGACCACGAGCGATGGCAATTCGTTGTTTTTGTCCACCAGACAGCATGGCTGGATAAGAATCTTTCTTGTCCCACATATTTACAAATTCCAGGTATTTTTGGGCTGTTTTTTCAGCTTCTTTTTTATCAATTCCTAGAACTTTTATGGGAGCCAGTGTTACGTTTTCTAACACTGTTTTGTGCGGATAGAGGTTGAAATGTTGGAAAACCATGCCGACTTCCTTACGAAGAGGCACCAAATCTTTCTGGCTGGCACCAGCAACTTGGTGACCATTTACTAGAAGACTTCCCTTGTCAACAGCCTCCAAACCATTGATGGTACGGATAAGAGTGGATTTTCCAGAACCAGAAGGTCCAAGGAGGACAACAACTTGTCCTTTTTCAAAACGGAGATTGATGTCGCGGAGTGCATGGTAATCTCCGTAATATTTTTCGACGTGTTCAAATTCTACTAAAGCCATAAGGAATCTCCTTTGTGTTAGATTTTATAACATGATTCTACACCAAAAGATTTTTCTTGTCAAATCATATCAGAAAAAAGTTAGTAAAATTTTTGTAGAAAGCAATCTGGATAGAGAAAACGTCTAAATCATGTTATAATGAAGCAATAGAATTCTTAGAAAGAGTGGATGTCTTTTTGATAACACCTACTTATGAATGGCAGTTTGCCCCGCAGGTTGAAGATGCGGATTTTACAAAGATAGCCAAGAAGGCTGGACTGGGTCCTGAGGTGGCTCGGTTATTATTTGAGAGAGGGATTCAGGACCAAGAAAGTCTGAAGAAGTTTTTAGAACCTTCCTTGGAGGACTTGCATGACCCTTATCTGCTCCATGATATGGATAAGGCAGTGGAACGGATTCGTCAGGCCATTGAAGAAGGGGAAAATATCCTCGTTTATGGTGATTATGATGCGGATGGCATGACTTCGGCTTCTATTGTTAAGGAAAGTTTGGAACAGCTTGGTGCCGAGTGCCGTGTTTACCTGCCTAATCGTTTCACTGATGGCTATGGACCTAATGCCAGTGTTTACAAATATTTTATCGAGCAAGAAGGAATTTCCTTGATTGTGACGGTGGATAATGGAGTTGCTGGTCATGAGGCTATTGAATTGGCCCAGTCTATGGGAGTAGATGTCATTGTGACTGATCACCATTCTATGCCCGAAACCTTACCAGATGCCTATGCTATTGTCCATCCTGAACATCCGGATGCGAACTATCCTTTTAAATATTTGGCTGGTTGCGGAGTGGCTTTCAAGCTGGCTTGTGCCCTGTTAGAAGAAGTACAAGTGGAATTGCTTGATTTGGTTGCTATTGGTACCATTGCAGATATGGTTAGTTTGACAGATGAGAACCGTATCTTGGTTCAGTATGGTCTGGAAATGTTGGGACATACTCAGCGCATTGGTTTACAAGAAATGCTGGATATGGCTGGGATTGCCGCCAACGAAGTAACAGAAGAAACGGTTGGTTTCCAGATTGCCCCTCGTTTGAATGCCTTGGGCCGCTTGGATGATCCCAATCCTGCCATTGATTTGTTGACTGGATTTGACGACGAGGAAGCCCATGAGATTGCCCTCATGATTCATCAGAAAAACGAAGAGCGCAAGGAAATCGTCCAGTCTATCTATGAAGAAGCTAAGACCATGGTGGACCCTGAGAAGAAGGTCCAAGTCTTGGCTAAGGAAGGCTGGAATCCTGGGGTTCTGGGAATCGTGGCTGGTCGTTTGTTGGAAGAACTAGGGCAGACAGTTATCGTTCTCAATATAGAGAACGGTCGTGCCAAGGGTAGTGCTCGTAGTGTGGAAGCGGTCGATATTTTTGAAGCTCTAGATCCCCATCGCGACCTCTTTATCGCCTTTGGTGGCCATGCTGGTGCAGCAGGAATGACGCTGGAAGTGGAGAAACTCTCAGATTTATCTCAGGTTTTGGAAGATTATGTCCGTGAAAAAGGCGCAGATGCTGCTGGCAAGAACAAGTTAAATCTAGATGAAGAACTGGATTTGGAGACACTTAGCTTGGAAACGGTCAAAAGTTTTGAACGTTTGGCACCTTTTGGCATAGACAATCAGAAACCTGTCTTTTATATAAAGGATTTTCAGGTCGAAAGTGCCCGTACTATGGGGGCAGGCAATGCCCATCTCAAGTTGAAAATTTCCAAAGGTGAAGCGAGTTTTGAAGTGGTAGCCTTTGGCCAAGGTAGATGGGCAACAGAGTTTTCTCAAACCAAGAATCTAGAGCTGGCAGTCAAATTGTCTGTCAACCAATGGAATGGCCAAACTGCCCTGCAGTTGATGATGGTGGATGCGCGTGTGGAGGGTGTTCAACTTTTTAACATCCGTGGGAAGAATGCAGTCTTGCCAGAAGGGGTTCCAGTCTTGGATTTTGCTGGAGAATTTCCGAATCTAGTAAATAGTGAAGCTATTGTCGTGAAAACCATTCCTGAGGATATTACTCAGCTGAAGACCATTTTTCAGGAACAGAATTTCTCTGCTGTCTATTTCAAAAATGATATTGACAAGGCCTACTATCTGACAGGCTATGGGACTAGAGAGCAGTTTGCTAAATTGTACAAGACTATCTACCAGTTTCCAGAGTTTGATATTCGCTATAAGCTGAAAGATTTGGCAGCTTATCTTAATATTCAGCAAATCTTGCTGGTCAAAATGATTCAAGTATTTGAAGAGTTGGGCTTTGTGACAATCAAAGATGGTGTCATGACAGTCAATAAAGAGGCACCAAAGCGAGAGATAGGAGAAAGTCAAATTTACCAAAATCTCAAACAAACCGTCAAAGACCAAGAAATGATGGCACTAGGAACCGTGCAAGAAATTTATGACTTTTTAATGGAAAAAGAGTAGATCATAGGAAAGAGTTGGGAAACCAGCTCTTTTTTGAAAACAAATCTTCATTTTGAAAATCATCAAAAAAATGGTATAATGGTAGGAAAAGATTCGGCTAAAAGTAGTGCTTTTAGAATAAGAGGGCAAGCAACCCTATAATCAAGATAAACTAAGCTTTCGGAGGAAAAATGAGTAATATCAGTTTAACAACACTTGGTGGTGTACGTGAAAACGGGAAAAATATGTATATCGCTGAAATCGATGGATCTATTTTCGTTTTGGATGCAGGTCTGAAATATCCTGAAAATGAACAACTAGGGGTGGATGTAGTTATTCCAAATATGGATTACCTTTTTGAAAATAGCGATCGTATCGCTGGGGTCTTCTTGACCCACGGCCATGCGGATGCCATTGGTGCTCTGCCTTATCTCTTGGCTGAAGCCAAGGTACCTGTATTTGGCTCTGAGTTGACCATTGAGTTGGCAAAACTCTTTGTCAAAGGAAATGACACAGTTAAGAAATTCAATGATTTTCATGTTATCGATGAAGATACGGAGATTGATTTTGGAGGGACTGTGGTGTCCTTCTTCCGTACGACCCACTCTATCCCAGAAAGCCTGGGTGTGGTCTTGAAGACAGCTGAAGGTAGTATCGTTTATACAGGTGACTTCAAATTTGACCAGACAGCTAGTGAATCCTATGCGACAGACTTCGCTCGATTGGCAGAAATCGGTCGTGATGGAGTTCTAGCTCTTCTTAGCGATTCAGCCAATGCGGACAGTAATATCCAAGTGGCTAGCGAAAGTGAAGTTGGGGACGAGATCACTCAAACCATTTCGGACTGGGATGGTCGTATCATTGTTGCAGCAGTAGCCAGCAACCTCTCTCGTATCCAGCAGGTGTTTGACGCTGCGGATGCAACAGGCCGTCGTGTGGTCTTGACGGGATTTGATATTGAAAATATTGTCCGCACGGCTATTCGACTGAAGAAATTGTCTCTAGCTAACGAGAGTCTTTTGATTAAGCCAAAAGATATGTCTCGTTTTGAAGACCGTGAGTTGATTATCCTTGAGACAGGTCGTATGGGTGAGCCAATCAATGGTCTTCGTAAAATGTCGATTGGTCGCCATCGTTATGTGGAAATCAAGGACGGTGACCTGGTCTATATCGTAACGACTCCATCTATCGCCAAAGAAGCAGTCATGGCACGTGTGGAAAACATGATTTACCAAGCTGGTGGAGTTGTCAAACTGATCACCCAAAGCTTGCGTGTGTCAGGGCACGGGAATGCGCGTGATTTGCAGTTGATGATCAACCTCTTGCAACCCAAGTATCTCTTCCCGATTCAAGGGGAATACCGCGAGTTGGATGCTCATGCTAAGGCTGCTATGGCGGTCGGAATGTTGCCAGAACGCATTTTCATCCCTAAAAAGGGAACCAGCATGGCTTATGAGAATGGAGACTTTGTCCCAGCTGGCGCGGTTTCGGCAGGGGATGTCTTGATTGACGGGAATGCCATTGGTGATGTTGGTAATGTAGTCCTTCGTGACCGTAAGGTCTTGTCAGAGGATGGTATTTTCATCGTAGCAATCACCGTTAACCGTCGTGAGAAGAAAATTGTGGCCAAGGCTCGTGTTCACACGCGTGGATTTGTTTATCTCAAGAAGAGTCGCGATATTCTCCGTGAAAGTTCAGAATTGATTAACCAAACGGTAGAAGACTATCTTCAAGGAGATGACTTTGACTGGGCAGATCTAAAAGGGAAGGTTCGTGATAATCTGACCAAGTATCTCTTTGACCAAACCAAGCGTCGTCCAGCTATTTTACCAGTAGTCATGGAAGCAAAATAATCGTTGAAATAAACAGAGAGAAAGTCGAGTTTCGGCTTTTTCTTATAGAAAAATAGAGGAAAAAATTATGGCAGTAATGAAAATCGAGTATTACTCACAAGTTTTGGATATGGAGTGGGGAGTGAATGTCCTCTATCCTGATGCTAATCGAGTGGAAGAACCAGATTGTACAGATATCCCTGTCTTGTACCTTTTGCACGGGATGTCTGGCAACCATAATAGTTGGCTCAAGAGGACCAATGTAGAACGCTTACTTCGAGGAACCAATCTTATCGTTGTTATGCCCAATACCAGCAACGGTTGGTACACAGATACTCAGTATGGTTTTGACTATTACACAGCTCTAGCAGAGGAATTGCCACAGGTTCTAAAACGCTTCTTCCCTAACATGACCAGCAAGCGTGAAAAGACCTTTATCGCTGGTCTTTCTATGGGAGGCTATGGCTGCTTCAAACTGGCTCTTGCTACAAATCGTTTTTCTCAAGCAGCTAGTTTTTCAGGTGCCCTTAGTTTTCAAGATTTTTCTCCTGAAAGCCAAGATTTGGGAACACCAGCTTATTGGAGGGGTGTGTTTGGGGAGATTAAAGATTGGACAGCTAGTTCTTATTCTCTAGAAAGTCTGGCTAAAAAATCGGATAAAAAGACCAAGCTTTGGGCTTGGTGTGGCGAGCAGGATTTCTTGTATGCAGCCAATAATCTGGCAGTGAAAAATCTCAAAAAAATAGGATTTGATGTGACCTATAGCCATAGCGCTGGAACTCACGAGTGGTATTATTGGGAAAAACAATTGGAACGGTTTCTAGCAACTCTGCCAATCGATTTCAAATTAGAAGAGAGATTGTCATAATTTAGCTTTCTTTCAGCTTGTTTTAGTAAAATAGACTTTATTTGCTAGAAAGGTGGAGGGACATGCGCTGGATTTTTCGTTTGATAGGGGCTTTCTTTTCTTTTGTGTGGTGTTTGTTTTGGCGTCTAGTTTGGCTTTCTTTTCTTTTGTGTGCTTTTGCTTTTGGACTTCTCTGGTATCTGAACGGGGATTTTCAAGGAGCGCTAAAGCAAGCAGAACGGTCAGTAAAAATTGGTCAACAAAGTATAGACCAATGGGAAAAAACAGGGCAACTGCCAAAGTTGAACAAGACAGATAGCCATCAACACTCTGAAGGAAGGTGGCCGCAGGCTTCAGCTCGTATTTACCTAGATCCCCAGATGGATTCACGCTTTCAAGAAGCTTATGTAGAAGCAATTCAGAACTGGAATCAAACTGGTGCCTTTAAGTTTGAACTGGTGACTGAGTCCAGCAAGGCAGATATTATGGCTACTGAGATGAATGACGGAGGTACTCCTGTGGCAGGAGAGGCGGAAAGTCAGACCAATCTTTTAACGGGGCAATTCTTGTCTGTCACGGTACGGTTAAATCACTATTATCTGTCCAATCCTAACTATGGCTATTCCTATGAGCGCATTGTCCATACGGCAGAACATGAGTTGGGTCATGCGATTGGTTTGGACCATACAGATGAGAAGTCTGTCATGCAACCTGCGGGTTCATTTTATGGTATCCAGAAAGAGGATGTTGAAAGACTTAGAAAATTATATGAGACTAGTGAGTAGGGAACAATCTTTCCCTACTTTTTTGCTATAATGGAACTATGAATAACTTGATTAAATCAAAACTAGAGCTCTTGCCAACCAGCCCTGGTTGCTACATTCACAAGGATAAAAACGGCACCATTATCTATGTAGGAAAGGCTAAAAATCTGCGTAACCGCGTGAGGTCTTATTTCCGTGGAAGTCATGATACAAAAACAGAGGCCTTGGTGTCTGAAATTGTAGATTTTGAATTTATCGTTACTGAGTCTAATATTGAGGCACTTCTCCTAGAAATCAATCTGATCAAGGAAAATAAGCCTAAATACAATATCATGCTCAAGGATGATAAGTCTTATCCTTTCATCAAGATCACCAATGAACGTTATCCTCGTTTGATTATTACTCGACAAGTCAAAAAAGATGGAGGTCTTTATTTTGGACCTTATCCAGATGTGGGAGCAGCCAATGAAATCAAGCGGTTGCTGGATCGAATTTTTCCTTTTCGTAAGTGTACAAACCCACCGTCTAAGGTCTGTTTTTACTACCATATCGGTCAATGCATGGCCCATACCATCTGTAAGAAGGATGAGGCCTACTTCAAGTCTATGGCCCAGGAGGTTTCTGATTTCCTAAAAGGGCAGGATGACAAAATTATCGATGACCTAAAGGGCAAGATGGCAACGGCAGCCCAGACTATGGAATTTGAACGTGCAGCGGAATACCGTGATCTAATTCAGGCCATTGGAACGCTTCGAACCAAGCAACGGGTCATGGCTAAGGATCTCCAAAACCGCGATGTTTTTGGCTACTATGTGGACAAGGGCTGGATGTGTGTCCAGGTTTTCTTTGTCCGTCAGGGCAAGCTCATTGAGCGAGACGTTAATCTTTTCCCCTACTACAATGATCCGGATGAGGACTTCTTGACCTACGTGGGACAATTCTATCAAGAAAAATCCCACCTGGTTCCCAATGAGGTACTAATTCCGCGGGATATTGACGAAGAAGCTGTCAAGGCTTTGGTAGACACCAAGATTCTTAAGCCTCAGCGTGGAGAGAAAAAGCAACTGGTCAATTTGGCTATAAAGAATGCTCGAGTTAGTCTAGAGCAGAAGTTCAATTTGTTAGAAAAATCTGTCGAAAAGACACAAGGAGCTATTGAAAATCTAGGACGCTTGCTCCAAATTCCGACCCCGGTTCGCATCGAGTCCTTCGATAACTCCAACATCATGGGAACTAGCCCTGTTTCAGCCATGGTGGTCTTTGTCAACGGAAAACCTAGTAAGAAGGATTACCGTAAGTATAAGATAAAAACCGTAGTCGGGCCAGACGACTATGCGAGTATGAGAGAAGTCATTCGCAGGCGCTATGGTCGAGTACAGCGTGACGGTTTGACTCCTCCAGATTTGATTGTCATTGATGGGGGGCAAGGTCAAGTCAATATCGCCAAGCAAGTCATCCAAGAGGAGCTGGGCTTGGATATCCCCATTGCAGGTTTGCAAAAAAATGACAAGCACCAAACCCATGAATTGCTCTTTGGAGATCCGCTTGAGGTGGTGGAGTTATCTCGCAATTCTCAGGAATTTTTCCTCCTTCAACGCATTCAAGATGAGGTGCACCGCTTTGCTATTACTTTCCACCGTCAACTGCGCTCCAAAAATTCCTTTTCATCACAACTGGATGGAATTGACGGTCTGGGACCTAAACGCAAGCAGAATCTCATGAAGCATTTCAAGTCTTTGACCAAAATCAAGGAAGCCAGTGTGGATGAGATTGTCGAAGTTGGGGTACCAAGAACAGTCGCAGAAGCTGTTCAGAGAAAGTTGAATCCGCAGGAAGAAGAGGAATTAGCTCTAGTAGCGGAACAAGGAATAATAGAATGGAGAAAAAATGAGTAAAATAAGCAATAAAATATTAGGGACAGTATATGTAATTTCTTATCTCTGCCTTCTTTATTGTCTGTGGATTTGGAATGGACCAATTTTTCTTTTTTTGACGGTTATCTTATTTGGTTTTCCCTTATTAATAATAGCTATTCCTTTGTTAGGTTTATGGATATTTACAAAATTGAAATCCCAGATTTTAATTGGTTATATATCGAGTTTATTGAACAGCTATTATCTGTATTTGGTACTTAAAAATTTTCATTTAGAACGAATTACAGATACAGCAGGCCATAAAATTGCTTTATCGTCCGGGCTATCTGTTGCAATTATCATTTTTGATGTGATACTTTTATCAGTTGCTACCTTAGGTTTTTATAAAAATTATATTTTGGTTTTTAAAAAAGAATAATTTGGACCAAGAGATACTATGAAAAATCCCTGCAAGCTCTTTCAAATTATGGTAGAACGGAAGCAGTAGAATTAGAAAAGGAAATCGCGAGTGAACTATGCTAATCTTGAATTCAATGCACAAGACCAGAGCGACTATTGGTCCTATACTATAAGGTAATTCAGACCAAGTTGCTTTATAGAATAATATAAGGAGGTGCGTTAATGGATAGGCACAAAAAATGGGGTATTATTGCTTTAGTAATCTGTGTAATAGGAGGAATTGTGATGTTTAGTTTGAATCATCAAAAAGAAAAAACATTGGAAGAGAAAATGAGAATCGAACAGGATAGGGTAGCAAAGTTTTTAGTAAGTAACTATGATTTAGCTGATGGACAAAAGATTGAGAGAGTGGAGTTTGTTGAATTTCAAAAAAATGAAAGTACGGGGAGTTGGAGGATTACTGCTAAAGTAAATGGTCAATATGATATATCTGTCAAAATAGATTCTTTAAATGAGAATGGGAAAATAAGAAGTTCTAATTATTCACCAACAGAATTCATAAAGAGAGAACACAAAGAAGAAGCTGGGTATGATATAGCAGTAAAAATTATCTACTTAGAGGAGAGATAACTATATGGTTACAGAAGAAGATTATAGATATATAGTAGACGATGTTTACGATGTTGACTCTGGTAAGGTGAGTAATCCTATTCAGGAGGGACGATTAGTTGCAAACGATCGGTTTAAAGTAATCTCTAACCCCATAGACAACACCTCCAACGGTATGCAGGCGATGGCGGTTGCTCCTGTGGATAAAAATGGGAATGTGGATTATAGTCATGTAGTGATTGCTTATGCTGGGACGAATAAAGATGATCGACTTGACATCCAAACAGATATCCAATCAATAGGATTTGGTGATAGACAGGTGTTGTCGGATTTTAAAACGAAGACATTTAGAAAATCTCAAT
>NZ_JAJNSA010000224.1:0-1025 GCF_027497875.1 Streptococcus sp. SM3
GTTTAGCTTCCGCTACTTTAGTTTCTGGCTTAACGGCTTCCTTCTCTTTATTAGGATCCGCTTGATTTGCTGGCGCAGTAGTTGCTGCTACTGATGCTTCAGCACCTTGAACTTCCGTTGCTGATACCGCACCACTTCCAAGGAACATCAATCCAGCTGCAATCGCTACTGACGCTGCTCCAAAGCTATATTTCCGGATACCATAACGGATGTACTTTTCTACTCTAAAATCTTGTTGTTGCTTGCCTTTCATCGAGACTAACAACCTCCTTTTGTTTTATATCATGTTCATAGATATAGTAAAAATTAAATCTCCTTCATTTCATTCATAAACAAAGGAATTCTTCCGTATACTACTTTTCTTCCGAAACATGTATATTCATTCTATCATACTAGCTGTCAATATTCAATTTATTTGCTTGAAAATAACATAAAAATTTCAATTTTTATCTATGTCCTTATCTAAAAAATAGTAAAAATTGTCTGAATTATATAAAAAAATCTACATTTTTAACTTTTTCCACTATTTTTTGACATTTCAACATATTTTCGAATCCGCTTTCGTTGTATAAATTTATATTATTTTGAATTAAATTTCGTTTTGTATATTTTGTTTTTTATATATTTATTAATTAAATCCGTTTGATTTTTTTCATAAATCTTTTATCATCTGTATTTTAATATTTAAAAGTATATTGAATGCCAATTTCAGCTAAATTCATTTAGAATTTCTGATTTAGCTGTTAAAAATTCGCATTTAAAGTTGGCTAAGAGCTAAAAAACCGATGAAATAAATCATCGGTTTTCTAGTCAATAGCAACTAAACTAGCAAATTATCAATTAGAAAGCTTAGTCTTCTTTTTTCTTGCTTGCCACAAGACCAAATCCACTCAAGACTCCAAGAAGTCCAAGAGCTGCTAGGCTAGAGTGATCTTCTGTACCAGTATTAGGCAATTCCTTAGCTGGTTTAGCTGGAGCTGGTTTTGATGGTTTCGCAGGTTCTGGTTTCACAGAAGGAATAATTT
>NZ_JAJNSA010000225.1:0-1002 GCF_027497875.1 Streptococcus sp. SM3
GGGGTGTTTCATAAGAGTCTTAACAACTGCAAGTGAAAGAAGGTCTGTTACAGTAGTCTTCTTCCCAGTTGCTTCCATGATTGGCTCAAGAACCTTCTTACGAAGAGCCAACATTTCAGTCATATCAACTTCATAGTTAAGGGTGAAGGTTGGCGCAGTTAAGTAAGATTCAACCATGCGTTGGGCAATAACCTTACGCATTGGTGTCATTGGAATACGCTCGATTTCACCGTATGGTGTTACGTTATCAGGAACTTCTTCCACTTTTTCAATCTGAGCAGGAGACTTGATGGTATCGTTTTCGATATTCTCAGGAAGCAAGGCCAAAACATCCTTCTTCATGATTTTACCACGATGACCGGTTCCTTGGATTTCCTGCCAAGCAATATTGTGTTCGAGGGCAATTCGTTTTGCAAGTGGCGAAATGCGAACCACATTTGTGTCTTTATAAGTTTCCACGTCTTCTTTGTGGACACGACCGTTTGCACCTGAGCCAGAAACATCGTAGAGGTTGATCCCTAAATCATCCGCTAACTTTCTAGCCGCAGGAGTCGCTCTTAGCTTGTCATCAGCCATGACCTCTCCAATTCTATACTAAGATATTAAGGACTCAGAGGGCAATGAAAAAATAGGAGATTGACGATGTGTTCGATGAACACAAGGAAATCTATCTTTTTTTCGCAGACCTCCGTCCGAATTCAATTAAATGATACAAGGGGCGTTAAAAGTCAAAGTGAAAATAGGAAACTTGACGAAGAAACTTTAGTTTCAAGGAAAGTTTATCTTTTTCACACAGACTTTAGCCCGTGTTCAACTCTACAAGCAACTTGGATACAACACGTATCTCAAGTTGCTACGGTTGCCGCTATTAGGCGGTCAACCTAGTAGACTTACTAAGTCGTTCGTCGAATAACATCGATTCGACTCTCTCCTGTCGCAAATTTGCAAATAATTTGGGTACAATACATATATCAAGTTACTAAAGTTAAAAACAACCGTTAT
>NZ_JAJNSA010000031.1:0-25713 GCF_027497875.1 Streptococcus sp. SM3
CGATTTGTTCGGCTCTTATTAGAATATCGGAAAAATAGAGAAGTTCCCTTTTCAACTGAATGTCTGTCAGACCATCTGCTCGACTTTTTCTATAAAATGAAAGCCTTTGAGTTTGAAATCGCACCAGAACAAGTTCGAGATTTTCTAAAAGAAAGTCTCCAGTCAGAACATCTATCCTCAGCACAGGAAAGCTGGATAGAAGGGATTCTCATCAACTGTATTAAACCATTTTTAGAACGATTATTGATATAACTAACACCTACCGTGGAAATTCCATGGTAGGTGTTAGTTTTAATAGTCAGAATCATTCTCTAAAGATTTATTCAAAACAAAACACGCTTATTTTATTTATATATGCTTTATTAAACTAGATAACTTTTAAAAACTTATAAGAATAACTAGATTATTTTAATATTTCGTAGTATAATAACATCAGGAAAATAAACTGTGCAAACCAATATTTATAGATTATTCAAAACGCTTATAAATGTGTTAAGATTTCATTATAGATCTCAAACCTATATTATATATGCAAATATCACATGATTGATACTCACTCTCACATTGTTTTTGGTGTCAATTATGAACTAAGCACAAAAGAAAAAAAGCCTGAGTTATTTGTAGTGAAGCCTGAGTCGATTATTACGAACGATATATTTGAAAAAATAATTATTGTTTGACTTTTCACACTTCAAGTTTGAGAATTTTTTCATTTTATGATATATTTAAATCCGATTTATACATAACGAGTATATATTTATAATGAACCTATATTTTCTGGTTTTTGTTTCTATATAAGACTAGACGCACTTTTATATTTATGTGTGTTATCAAGGAGAAAGATGATGAACTATAGAAGAGCCAAGAGAATAATCGGTCTTCTGATTTCTATATTATTATTAATTTTAATAATCCCAATTTGTCTCATAGCTTGCTTCTTTATTGTCATCGAATCAAGCGGAAACCCCATTTACATGCAAGAACGAGTTGGTTTAAATGGACAAAAATTCATAATGTACAAACTACGTTCCATGTATTTAGATGCCGAGAAGAACGGATATCAATGGGCGGAAAAAAATGATCCACGGATAACGAAGATTGGACGTTTTATACGCAGAACTCGAATTGATGAATTTCCACAAATTATTAATATCATTAAAGGCGAGATGTCTATTATCGGGCCTCGACCAGAAAGACCAGAGTTTGTTAACGAATTTTTAAAATATATTCCTGATTTTAATGAGCGATTGGCTGTTCGTCCAGGAATTACAGGCTGGGCTCAGGTAAATGGTGGCTATGAATTATCTCCAAAAGAAAAATTAGGGTATGATGTTTACTATATCAGACATGAAAGTATTAAATTAGATTTCCTTATTTTACTAAAAACAATTAAAGTTATTTTTAATGGACATGGATTTAGATAATTCAGATAGGGAAGAAAAGTAAAGGACAAAAATAAAAGATGAGTATTTTCAATAAAAATATCAACAGAATTTTTACTTTAATAAAAAGTAAATTTCTGTTTCTAATCCTTTTTACATTAATAGGGACGACAGCAGTTGGTCTATATACTGTTTTTATCATTTCTCCTATATACAGTGTCTCCTCTAAGCTCATAATGAAGAACACTTCAAGCCAAACAAATGGTCAGAATAATGATACACAAACAATTGAAGCCATAAATCTCTTTCAAAGACAAGCTAAGACTTATTTAGAAATAGCAGATCTTCCTCCAGTAAAAGAAGATACCAATAAAGCATTAGGTTTGTCTCCAGATGAAATTGCTAAAATCAAATCGGTTAAATTAACAAATGACACAGGTTCTCAGTTAGTCACAGTAACAGTAAGAGCGCTAGATAGAGATTTAGGGGAACGTTATATAAAAGAGTATGTAACTCAATACAAAAAATTTACAGCGGATCGATTAGGACGTGATAATTTATCAGTTGTTATAGAAGCTTTAGGAAGTAACCATCCAGTTTATCCTATTTTATGGAAAAATCTTCTTGTATCTATTCTAGTATTTTCTTTCATAGGATTTAATATCATCTTTATTAAGTATGTATTGAGTGACTCGATTGATTCTTATGAAGATTTGGAAGAGCTTGTTGGGAAACCTGTCCTTGGAATGATTCCAACTATAGAGAAAAAGAAGAGAGGTTAGTGCCATGCATATAGAAGTTATCCATAACAGCAAATCTCTTGTAGCTGAGTCCTTTAGAACTTTAAGAAGTAATCTTCAGTTCTCAGAATTCGGAAAAAATATCAAATTGATTGTCGTTACAAGTGCCAATCCTAACGAAGGAAAGAGTGAAGTTAGCATCAATCTTGCTGCCTCTCTGGCTCAACAAGGGAAAAAAGTGATTATCATAGATGCAGATATGCGTAAACCAACCCAACATAAATTAACAGAGCTAAACAATACTGAGGGATTAAGCACCTTTCTATTAAAAAGGTCAGGTGTAGGTTCCATTAATCATTTGACAATTAACGATGTGAATTTTGATGTACTGACCTCAGGACCTGTTCCACCTAATCCATCTGAGATGTTAGCTAGTTCTTCTATGGAAGAAACACTCAGAGCATTTGAGGATTTTTATGACTATGTCATTATCGATACACCTCCCTTGCTGGCAGCAACTGATGCTCAAGTACTAGCGAGTATTTCTGACGCTACCCTTCTTGTTGTAGATATAAAGAAATCAAAACGGCGTCAAGTTACAGAAGCAAAAAGAAGATTAGAGCATGTTGGAGCTAGACTACTTGGTGTGATAATGAATAAAATAGATTCACATAAAGACACCTATTATTACTATTATTAACTAACTATTTGAAAGGCTAAGGATAAAGAAAAAAATGACAATCTATCTTTTAATGTTCGTCTATATCTCTTTCCTGGCCTTTTTCTCATTAAAATATGAGGAGAAAGAACAAGAGTTAAGATTTCTTGTTCTTCCTACTTTCTTCTTCTTTTTAATCATTGCAGGTTTTCGTACTTCTAGTGTAGGAGGAGATTTAGGAACTTATATCCATATTTTTGAATCGAATCATTTACAACTTCCAGACTTATCACATTTCTTTAGTTCTCGATTTGAAATTGGTTATTTAGTAAGTAATATTTTTCTAAGAAACTTTAGTGATCACTATCCCTTTTTATTATTTGCCTATGCCTTTATAACTTTAGTTGCCTGGTTTTTTGTGCTTTATAAGCATTCTAAAAATGCTTACATGAGTTTATTGATTTATCTCAGCTCATTAGGACTCTTTTTTTATTCCTTATCAAATATCAGACAAGGTCTAGCAATCGCTTTAAGTTTTTTAGGATTTCACTACTTAGTAAAAAACAAGAAAATTTTAGCATCAATATTTATCTTACTAACTCCCTTATTTCATACATCTGGTATCGTCTGCCTCTTGTTTTTCCCCCTTAAAAAAATCGTTTTAAACAAAAGAGCATACCAGTTTGTGTTCATTTTATTTCTTATCATCTTTCCTTTTATCAAACAAATTGCCACTACCTTTATTTCTTTCTTTCCTCAGTATACTTCCTATCTGGAATCATCATGGTTTTTGGAAAGCAATAAATGGGCACCCGTATTTTTAACAATTTGGTATGGTCTAGTTCTGATCTTTGGAGAAGTAGTGATTAGAAAACAGAAATTATCGACTGAAGAAGAATTTATAAGAAGTCTATTTTTTATCTCCTTTTTATTTACCGCGTCAACTTTGCAAACAAGTCTTTTTGGCAGATTTGCACACTATTTTACCCCCTTTATTTGCCTATATATCCCCATGATTTTATCTAAAATAGGTGAAAAAAAAGTTCAGTGGATTTTATTTTATTTGGTGATATTGGTTTATGCTTCAATCTTTCTAGTCATTGTTTACTTTAAAACTGACTGGTACCATGTCGTTCCCTACCGTTCAGTTATTGTAGATTGGTTAATTGGGAATTAGGTTTAGGGGTTATAAAATGAAATTTTCAGTTTTAACTACAGTATATAAAAAAGAAACTCCTAGAAATTTAAGGAAAAGTTTACTAAGCTCTTATCATCAGACCATTAAACCAGCAGAAATCATTTTAGTTTGTGATGGTGCATTGACAGAAGAGCTAGATAGAGAAATCGAAAAGTTGCAGAGAGAAATCCCGATTTTAAAGGTTTTCCATTTACCTAAAAACCTAGGTTCTGGACCAGCCTCTCTCTTTGGAGTCAATCAATGCCAAACAGAATTCATTGCAAGAATGGACAGTGATGATTATTCTCTAGAAACAAGATTTGAGAAGCAATTAGCTGCCTTTGAAAAAAATCCTAACCTCATCATGGTTGGTTCGAATATCCTAGAAAAAAATACAGAGTTTACCGCCTTAAAGAAAGTACCAGAAACTACAGCCGAAATTCGTCAATATTCGAAAATGAGAAATCCCTTTAATAATCCATCGAGTATGATGAAAAAAGAGTATATCTTGAAGGCTGGTAATTATCGTAAATTCCGTTACCTAGAGGATTATGACCTCACAATGAGATTGTTACATGATAATCCAACTAAGGATTTTTTAAATATTCAGGAACCTTTAGTTGTTATGCAAACAAATGATTCCAGCTACCTACGTAGAGGTGGTTTCTTGTATGTAAAGACTGACTTTATACTCCAATTAGATTTTTATCGCAGAAGAGATATTACTTTAGTAGAATTTCTTAGAAATATTTTCCTTCGTAATGCGATTCGAATTCTTCCGAATTCAATTAGAAAATGGGTCTATAAGAAAAAAATGAGAGAAGAAGTAGAGGTGATTAAGAAGATATGAAGAGAGTCATTACATACGGAACATTTGATTTATTGCATTACGGTCATATTAATCTTTTAAAAAGGGCAAAAGCTTTGGGAGATTATCTCATAGTCGCCCTTTCTACCAATGAATTTAATAAGCTAGAAAAGAATAAAGAATGTTATTTTGATTACGAGAAAAGAAAATCTCTATTAGAGGCTATCAGATATGTGGATCTCGTCATACCAGAAGAAAATTGGGATCAAAAAATCTCAGACATAGAAAAATATCATGCTGATGTGTTTGTCATTGGAGATGATTGGCAGGGCAAATTTGATTATTTAATTGATTTTGGAATAGAGGTTGTTTACCTATCACGAACAAAAGAAATTTCAACAACTAAGATAAAGAATGATTTGAATCAAGGGAACTAGGATGAAATATCAGGTCATACATGTAACAGGTGGTGTAAGGAATACCATGAGTGGGGTACAAAGTTTTATCAAAAACCATATCCCAAATAATGATCAAGAGTTTGAATATATGGTTGGAGAGTCAAATGGAGAGGCTCATTTCCCATTTAATCAATACCTAGATGAAAAAAAAATCAAACGAATTGTATTTCCTGCCCTAAAGATTTCTAAACTATTTGCCTATGCGAGAGAGTGTCGACAATTTTATGAAACGAATAAAATTGACATTCTCCATGTCCATAATCCTATAACCGCTTTTATACATAATTACTATGCTCGAAAAAATGGTGTTCCAGTTAGGATTTACCACAATCATAGTAGCCAATTTTCAGACACTTGGTTAAAAAGTATTCGAAATCGATTTTTGGTCTTTTTAGCTTTGAAAAATGCGACCCATCGTATCTCTTGTGGCCAATTAGCTGGTCTTAAAATATTTGGAAAGAAATTATTTCAAATCCTCCCAAATGCTATTGTCATCAATAAGTATCGGTTTTCTCCAACTTTTAGAGAAGAAATTCGTAAAGAGTTTCATATAGTTGAATATCAAAAAGTAGTTGGGATGATTGGTATTTTAAATCCTTTCAAAAATCAGAATTTTTTAATTGAAGTTGCTAAAGAATTGCCTGATGTTACTTTTTTCTTTGTTGGTGAAGGACCAGATCGTGACATTTTAGAAGAAAACAGCAAGGAATTGAAGAATATCATCTTCACAGGAAAAAGAGAAGATGTTCATAAATTTTATTCAGCCTTTGATATTTTTGCCTTTCCTTCTTTGTATGAAGGTTTCCCAATCGTGCTGGTAGAAGCTCAGTGTTCTGGAGTCAATATTATCATGAATGAAACGATTGACCCGACAACTCAGATAGTTGGTGAACTCTGTACAGCTATGCCACTAGATAAGGCTAAATGGGTAAACTATATCGAAAAGATGCCTTTCAAGGAGAAGCAACGACAGATGAATGAACACCTAAAGCGATTTGACATCGAAGAAAATGTTCAAAATTTAAAAGAAATTTATAAGCAAGGTTTAAAAAGAGAATGATTAACTATTTAAAACCCTTACTTTTTAAAGTAAGTGATTTTACTTATAAGATAAATAAAATTATTCCAAAGAAAAGGAATAGAATTGTTCTGTATTCTAACTGGGGTTTCAGAGATAATCTTAGAACACTCTATCACTATTTGTTGGATAATGGCTATCAGGAAACATATGAGATTATTTGTGCTTCAAATGATTTTTATCATTTAGAAAAAGAGAATGATGTAAAGTATGTTTCTATTTATCGAGGTTTCTTTTATTTTGTAACATCTAAATATTTTTTCTATTCATTTGGAAAGTATCCTGTAAAGCCTGTTCCAAAGCAGATGGTTGTCAACTTGTGGCATGGAATGCCCTTAAAAAAAATTGGGAATCTTGAAGTTGGCATGGAAAAAATTGACTATAATTTCTTTACAAAATTAGTCTCCTCTTCAGAATTATTTACTCCAATCATGAAAACTGCTTTTAATGCTAAAAATGAGCAGATGCTTCTTGTTGGCAATATACGAAATGATGAGCTCTTTAAAGAGAAAAAAGAGAAGAAAATTATCTGGATGCCAACATACCGCAATTCTAAAAATTATCATGATAGCCAAGCAGCATTGATATTTTCTTTAGAAGAAGAGGACTTTCAAAACATTGAAGAACTACTCTCAAACTATGGGTATCAACTTTACATTAAACTCCATCCTCTTGAGGAGTCTCAGTTGAAATTTGAAATGAATGCTTCGACGATTCATTTATTGACAGAAGATATCATTAGTGAGCAGTATGGGACTTTATATACATTTTTGGGCACAACCAGTGCATTGATTACAGATTATTCTTCAGTATTTTTAGATTATTATTTATTAAATAGACCAGTTGCATTTACCATTAATGATTATGAGGAATACAAGGAAAAAAGAGGCTTTGTGTTTGAGGATGTGAAGAGTTTAATGGCGGGTAGTGTTATTCGTGATTCGCATGATTTATTAGAATTTCTAGAGAGTGTCATGAAATCTGAAGATCCTTATATTGATGAACGAAAAATAGTCAATAATAGAGTCAATGCTATTCAAAAAGATTTTACAAAGACACTTTTGGATGAAATTGGATTAAGGAAATAAGGTTAGGATAAAGAATGATTAGTTTAATCGTGCCCGTTTATAATGTAGAAACTTATCTGGAAGAATGTTTAGACAGCATTCAAAATCAATCCTACACAGATCTTGAAGTCATTTTAGTCAATGATGGTTCAACAGATGATTCACAAGCTATTTGTGAGCTTTATTGCCAAGCAGATAAGCGTTTCCGATTAATCAATCAAAGCAACCAAGGCCAAAGTGTTGCACGAAATACAGGTGTAACAGCTTCAAGAGGCGAATTCATTGCATTTGTCGATAGCGATGATATTATTAAAGCAAATTATTTAGAAGAGTTAATGAAATATATGTCTGATGACATAGACATTGTTGAAAGTATCTTTACTGTACTTAAAAAAGACTTCCTTGTTGAAAATTCTAAAGAAACAGAGATTCTCTTTGAGGGAAATTCTCAAGAAGCGGTAAAAATCTTTCCAAACCATGTTCTTAGTGTAAACCCAGTCACAAAACTATATAGAAGAGAAATTGTAGAAGTTGTTCCCTATTTAGAAGGATTCATTTTTGAAGATATTTATAGTGGAATAGGAATGTTAAAATATATCCGAAAAATGATTAAAATTGACTATGTTGGCTATTATTATCGCCAGCATGCGACTAGTACAATGCACCGAACTTTTACTGAAAAAAATCTAGATGTATTTGTGGTTTGTGATAAGTTAATAGAGTTGTATTCTGATAGTGAAGAACTTCTTCCTTATATTGGTAAATACCTAGTTCATGTAGCAACCATGCATTATCAAGACTATATTCAAAAAGGAAATCCATATGCAGAAGTCTATAATCAGAAATTAGAAGAGTATGTAACTATCACTAAGAAAAATTCTGAGGTAGCAAAAAGTTCGCGTATGATTAGACTTTATAAGCTGTGTCCAAGATATTACAACACCATCCTATTTCCGTTCTATCACTCTATATGGAAATGGAAAAATAGTGTTAAGGAAGACAAGATAGAGGAATGAAGCAGTATCATTCAAGAGGGAAAGAGGAAAATGATTAGCGTAATCGTTCCAGTTTATAACGTGGAAGAATATTTAGAAGAATGTCTAGAAAGTATTCAACATCAAACTTATACAGATATTGAAGTCATCTTAGTAAACGATGGTTCAACGGACACCTCAAAAGAGATTTGCGAACGATTTTGCAAGGTAGATAGTCGCTTTAGATTGATTAATCAAGAAAATCAAGGACAAAGTGTTGCAAGAAATCGTGGTTTTAAGGAATCTGTTGGGCAATATATTATGTTTGTGGATAGCGATGATGTTATCAATACTAACGTATTAGAAGTACTACTTCCTTACATGAAGACGGATGTAGATATGGTAGAATGTAGATTAACAATCAATAAAGAAGAGTTCAATCTTACTAAGCCTTCTACAATTGCATTTGAAGGAAACCCTAAAGAAGCAATTCTTAATTGTATTGCGATTAAAGAAGTGAAATTTTGCGCTTTTACAAAATTATATAGAAGAGAAATTGTTGAAAAGATACCATTTTTGGAAGGATATATTTACGAAGATGTTTTTACAGGAATCAATTACTTAAAATATATTCGAAAAATTATAGTCGTTGATTTTATTGGTTATTATTATCGCATTCGTCCAAATAGTACTATGACGAAACCCTTTAATGAAAAAGATTTAGATATTTTTAAAGTGGGAAATCAGTTAATAGATTCTTTTAAAGATGATGAAAATATGCTTCCTTATATTGGATATTTTATGTTTTATATTGGACATGTACATTATCTAAAAGATGGGATAAATACGAAGAGTCCTTATGTTGATTTATATGAAGATTTTATTCGAAAGGCTGCTTTTATAGCAAAGCAATCTAAGGAAGTTATTCAAAAATATCGTTTATTGAGACTGTACTTACTTGCTCCAAAATATTATACTACTATCACTTATCCCCTCTATAAAAGTTTACAAAAGAGATGGATTTCTACTAAAAAAGTAATGAATCATCTAAATGATAAATTACATATAGGAAAAAATTGATTGCCTGAATATATAGGGTAATACACTGAATTTTAAAGGAGATGTCAGAATAAAAATGATTAGCATTATCGTCCCCGTTTATAATGTGGAAGAATACTTGGAAGAATGTATAGAGAGTATAAGGCAGCAAACTTTCACAGATTTTGAAGTTATTTTAGTCAATGATGGATCTACTGATTACTCAAAAGAAATTTGTGAGGAATATTGTAGGAAAGATTCTCGTTTTCGCTTAATAAATCAGGAAAACCAAGGACAGAGTATTGCAAGAAATAGAGGCGTTGCTGAGACTACAGGAGAATTCATCGTTTTTATTGATAGTGACGATATAGTAAAGTTTGATTTGTTGACACAATTAAAGAAGTATATGTCTGATGGAATTGATATTGTAGAATGCAATAGAACCGAAGATATTCAATATTTAAATTTAGAAAAAAAAGTAATTGATGTTAAAGAATTGGATTCAAATGAAGCGTTATATGAATGTTTTAATCATGGAGTAAGTTGGAGCCCAGTCGCAAAACTTTATCGTCGTGAAATAGTGGAGAAAGTTCCGTTTTTAGAAAATTTAATTTATGAAGATTTTTATACTGGAATCGTCTCTTTAAAATATATTCATAAAATGAGAAAAATTGACTATATTGGTTATTATTATCGATATCATACTTCTAGTACAATGAATCAGACATATTCAGAAAAGAATCTTGATATTTTTAAAGTTGGCAAAAAATTATTAGAAGAATTTAGAGAAGATAATTGGTTACCTTATGTAGGGAATATGTTATTTTTAGTTGGTATTGGACATTTTAAAAAGTATAACATAAGAGTTGGACATCCATATTATCAGTTATATGTTGATGCAATTGATAACTATTTTGAAATATCTAAGAAATCATCAGATATTTTCAATTCTAGTAAATTATTAAGATGGTATAGCTATTCACCAAAATATTTTTTAAGTTTATATTATCCGTTGTATTTAAGATATTTAGAAATTCGAAAAAAATGGAAAATTTAATAGGAGCCTATTTATGATTAGTGTCATTGTTCCTGTTTATAACGTTGAAGACTATCTTGAAGAATGTTTAGAGAGTATTCAATGTCAAACTTATACCGATATAGAAGTGATTCTAGTCAATGATGGTTCAAGAGATGGATCAAAAGAAATTTGCGAGAGATATTGTAGGCTGGACAGTCGCTTTCACTTAATCAATCAAGAAAATCAAGGACAGAGTGCTGCGAGAAATCATGGAGTTGCTACTTCTACTGGTGAATTTATTACTTTTGTGGATAGCGATGATGTTCTATCCATAAAATATTTAGAAATTTTGAATCGTTACATGACAGAAGACATTGATTTGGTAGAATGTCATTATAGAGCCACTAGAAGTGTTTTTGATAAATTAAAGGAAGTAGAGAATATTCAGATTGAGTTTGAGGGAAATTCAGAAGAAGCTGTTATAAAGAGTTGTAATTACGGTTTGTCTTATTCTCCAGTCTGTAAATTATATCGAAGACATTTAGTGGAAGATTTTCCATTTTTAACGGGAGTTATTTATGAAGATATTTATCACGGCGTAGGATTATTTAAATTTATACGAAAAATGGTAAGACTTGATTATGTAGGATACTATTATCGAGAACATTCAAACAGTACCATGAGAAGACGATTTTCTGAGAAAAATCTAGATTTGTTTACTTGTTGTGATAAACTAGTGGATTTGTTTGCTTTAGATGAAAAATTAATCCCTTATATCGGAAAGTTTTTAGTTCAAATTGTAACGACCCATCATAAAGATTTTATCGAAAAGAACAATCCCTACCAAAAGTTATATGAAGAAAAATTAAGAGAATACATAAAACTTGTTGAAAAATCTCCAGAAGTAGCAAGAACTAGTAAAATGGTTAAACTATATCGACTAGCACCTAAATTCTATTTACGCTATACGTTTCCAATTGTAAATAGAACCTGGAGATGGTTGAATTATTTGAAAGAGCTCATTTCCAAAGGAGAATAGATTTTGGAGTACGATAAATTGATAAGTGTCATTGTGCCAGTTTTCAATGTTGAAGAGTATCTGGAAGAATGTTTAGATAGTATCCAATGTCAAACTTATAGCAATATTGAAGTAATACTTGTTAACGATGGTTCTACGGATCATTCACAAGAAATTTGTGAGAGATATTGTAAACAAGATCCTCGCTTTCGCTTAATCAATCAAGCAAATAAAGGATTAAGTGGCGCTCGTAATCGTGGTATGACTGAATCTAAAGGCGAATTTATCACTTTTGTAGACAGCGATGATGTTCTTAAAGACGATATGTTGGAGCAATTATTAAAGCACATGACTTCAGAAGAAATGGACATCGTAGAATGTTGGTATACAAATGATAAAAAAGAAATAGAAATCCCTTCTCCCGAGAATGTCAAAATTATTTTTCAAGGAAATGCTAAAGAAGCTTTAGTCTCTTTATGTGAAGATAATATTGTCCGTTTGAATGCAGTCGCTAAACTGTTTAGAAGAGAAGTGATTCTCAATTTTCCATTTTTAGAAGGTCTATTTTATGAAGATGTGTATGGAGGAATGGGAATCTTAAAACATATTCATAAAATAGTGAAAATTGATTATACAGGATATTATTATCGCGTGCGTTCTGGTAGTATTATGAATCGTGAATTTAATTTGAAAAATTTGGATTTGTTTACTATTTGTGATAAAGTGGAACAACTATATGAAGGAAATACTGACTTACTCCCATATGTACAGCGTCGCTTATTCCATTTAGTTTTGATGCACGTTGTCGACTATCGCATATTTGAGGGAAATCCCTATCAAGAAAAATATGTCGAGTATCTGAATCGTTACGCTAAAAGTTCAAGTCAATCATTATTAATGCGAGCATATCGATTATTCCCTAAAAAGATTGTCTTTATTTCAAGAGTTGTTGGAGCCATTCAATGGAGATTTGAAAAATATATTGTAAAAAGATTTTGGAAAGGGTTGAAGTAGCATGAATTATTATTTAAAAGAATTGTATGCAGAAGCCAAACATGCAGGTTCTAAAGCTAGATTAGATGCTGAAAAAATAATGCTAGAAGCAGGTTATCAACCTTTTTCCCTAAATAATAATTCAAATCCCATCACTTTGACAAAAAATGATATGTTAGTTCTTCAATTTCCGTTATTATGGCATACCTTAAAAAAACAAATTTTTACGAGATTTTTGAAAAATAGAACATTCAAAGCTTATTTGCTGATTCACGATATCGAGTCCCTGAGAAACCAAAAAATCAAGTCATTTAAAGATTTCAAGTACTCTATTATCCATTTTTTACAAAATAAAACAGTCCTTGAAAAAGTCGACGGTATTATCGCTCATAACGAAAAGATGAAAAGTGAACTTGTTCGATTGGGAATACCGAAAGAGAAGATTATTTCCTTAGAGATATTTGATTATTTGATTCCAAATTATGAAGAGAAGAAAGCTTATGAAAAAGAAACTATTTTGTTAGCTGGAAATTTCGATATTCGGAAAACAAAATACGCAAGACAATTACCCGAAAAACCAGATTTTTCTATTTATGGCATTAACTTTGAAGAGGAGAATCTTCCTCACAACGTTCATTATCAAGGTGCTTTGTCTCCTGATGAACTACCTAATCACTTACATGGTGGCTTTGGCTTAGTCTGGGACGGAGATAGTCCTCATACTTGTAGTGGGATGTATGGAGAGTATTTAAAGATGAATAACCCACATAAAGCTTCTCTATATTTAGCCTCTGGTTTTCCGATTATTGTATGGAGCCAATCTGCCTTGGCTGATTTTGTACGGAAAAATCAATGTGGAATCATTGTTGATTCATTATTTGAAATTGCAGATTGTTTAAACTCGATTGATGAAGAAGATTATCAAGAATTGATTAAAAATAGTAAAATAGTAGGAGAGAAACTTCGTAACGGACATTTTCTAAAAACAGCTTTAGAAAAATGTGAAAGGAACTTGTAGAGTTTATGAAACTACAAATCTTACAAAATAAAATGGCTCGCTATTGTCAAATTTTAAAATATTATGGCCTTAAACTAACATGTGTTTACTTTCTTGCACAAAAATCTGACAAGATGTTTTATGATTTTCGAAGAAAGCTTCTTTTGGATTTTGTACTGAAATTACGAAAAGAAGCTCAAATAGATGATTCGAGTGATGAAAAAGAAGAAGAAACAACAGAATTTCCGAAAATGATTTGGACAATGTGGCAACAGGGAGAAGCTCAAATGCCTGAGATGGTCCAGGCTTCAATGAAGACTATAAAAGACTTCGCCAAAAGAAATGACTGCGAATTCCACTTGTTGACGGATGAAAATCTAGCGGATTTCATCAATATTCCAAGGGACATCACCGAAAAATACAAGAAAAAAGAATTATCAGCTGCGCATTATTCAGATATTATTCGTTTTAGTCTCTTATACCAATATGGGGGAATTTGGATGGATGCAACCTTATTTGTATCTCCCTATGCAACTTTAGAAATTTTTGAAGGGGACTTTTTTAGTTTGAATCATCCACCGACATATCCTGAGCAAATGGAGCGAGCGATTGGTGATTTTAAATGGTCAGGGTTTTTCCTTGCAGGACAAAAAGGCGAATCTCATTTCAAACATATTCGGGATTTATTTATTTACTATGTTCGTAAATACCCAGTTTTTATTCATTACCTGATGATGGATTATTTTATTTTGTCCGAATATGAATCAAATCATGAATTTAAAGAATTAGTGGATAGATTACCTATTCTAGCACCAGCTGAGCGTGTTTGGTTTTTAAGAGACCATGCCCATGATTTTTTTGATGAAAAAGAATGGGAAGAAGTGTTGAAAACAACACCGATTTTGAAAACGACTTATAAAATCAAGAAAGAAGAAGTTCTTCCAGAGAGTTATCTCGATCAACTTTTACAAGGAAAATTAAAGGAATAGATGAAATACACGAAAAAAAGTAGAACCGAATTTGCCACCTTAAATACAAGTATAGCTCTTGCATTGCAACCTTTTCAAGTCCTTCTTGGCTTTATCAATCGAACTATTTTTATCAATTTACTTGGGGTAGCCTATCTAGGATTAAACAATTATTTGTCTAGCTTAGTTTCTATCCTGTCTTTGGCAGAATTAGGGGTTGCTGGAGCCATGAGCTATGCACTATATGGACCCTTAGACAGAGAAGAACATGGAAAAATCAATGCCTTTATGATTCTTTTCAAAAAATTATATAGAATCATTGGCTTTTCTATTTTTATACTGGGTGCTATACTTTCTTTATTTCTTCCTTATATGATAAAGGATTATACGGTAAATAGTGAATTATATTTGATTTTTTTCCTCTTTGTATTTAACTCAGCTTCTAGCTATTTTTTCTCCTATAAACGAACCTTACTTTATGTCGATCAGCGTAATTATGTGATGACTTTGATTGACTTTGGATTAAATACGCTTCGCGTATGCTTGCAAATCGGAATTTTATTCTTTACAAAAAATTATATCTTTTATCTATTGATCAGTATCATCATGAATTTTATAGGGAATATCATCATGTCGCGGATTGTAGATAGATTGTATGGTTACTTGTTTAAGAATGAGATAACACCCATTAATCAGGAGGAAAAAGGAAAATTTATCCGAAATATCAAAGGAAATATAGTCGGTAGTATTGGAGAAACGATTGTTTTTCAAACAGATAGTATTCTAATGGCAAGTTTTGTCAGCTTAGCAGCTATAGGTATTTATGGGAATTATACCTATGTTTTAGGATTTCTTTCACTGATTTTAAATACTGTGATTAATTCAGTTGTTTCTTCCGTAGGTAACTTAGTCCATTCGGAGTCTACGACAGTAGCAGATATGGTTAAATTCCTAAAAAAATTCCAGTTTATTACTTTTAGCCTGATTTATTTTGCTAGCTTAGGTTATTTAATGTTCATTCATCCATTTATGACTATCTGGTTAGGTGAGAGTTTTTCATTTAATTATACGATTGAGATTTTGATCGTCCTTCATTTTTTCCTAACTTTTTATAGAAGACCGATTCTAACGTTGATTTCAGTTTATGGCTTAAGTTATGAGCAAAATAAAAAAACCCTTGCAGAAATTATATTAAATATAATTCTTTCACTGTACTTTTTAGCGATTTTAGATTTAGGGGTATCTGGAATTTTATTGGGTACAATTTGTTCAACAGTCTTGGCCTGTACATGGTATGAACCATATAGCGCCTTTAAGTATGGATTGAAAGCTTCATCTAAGGACTTTTTTAAAACATTGTTACAAGATTTCACTGTCGCAGGGATGAGCTTCCTACTTTTGAGTTTGCTGGATAACTTAGTCTTAACTCAGCTAGATTTCATTTTCGGTTTGATCATCAAAATCGTCCTTTATTTGACAGTATTGGGTAGTTACGTTTTCCTATTTAGAAATCATGAAGGTGGTAAACAAATTATACTAATGATTCAAAAAGTATTAAAGTTAAAAAATAAGGTGGTAAAAATATGAAACGAATATTAGTTTGTGGTTTAGTTCCAGATATCGGTGGACTAGAAAAAATTGTGGTAGATTTTTATAATCATATCGATACCTCTGAATTTGAACTGGAATTTTTACTACAAGGTTCTGAAGATGTTGAATTTAGTGAACATTTTAAAAAGCTTTGCCACAATCCTCTCGTCGTTCATAGAATCCCTAAGTTAAGACCTCATATGAAACAGGCATTAAAGGAATGGGATAGTTTCTTTAAGAAGAATGCTCATCGTTATGATATTTTATGGTCCAATCAAAATGGATTGACTCATCTAGAATTTTTAAAATTAGCAAAGAAATATGGAATCGAAAAAAGAATAGTACATGGACATTGTGCAACAGCAGATAAATTTTACCGCTTTGTTCATCCAGTCAATCGTCTTTTTGTCGGCAAATATGCGACCGATTTTTGGGCTTGCGGAACAGAAGCGTTGAACCATTTTTATCATGGAAAAGAAAGAGAAAAAGCTTTAGTGATTCATAATGCCATTGAGGTAGAAAAGTTTTTATATAATCAAGAAATGCAAGCCCAACTTCGAAAGGAATATCATATTCCAGAAGATTGTTTTGTTGTAGGACAGGTTTCTCGTTTATATGAAAAACAAAAAAATCAAAGTTTTTGTGTAAAGGTTTTTTCTGAAATCATCAAAAAAGAACCAAATTCTCGTCTAGTATTTATCGGAAGAGGAGATACTGAGTTTTTAGAAAATGTTGCAAAAAAATATGGAGTAGCAGATAAAGTCATTTTTACAGGTTTAACTACTAATGTTGGAAAAATGTTAAACCTTCTTGATGTTTTCTTTTTCCCATCAAATTTTGAGGGATTACCGATTGTACTCATTGAAGCGCAAGCCAATGGATTACCTGTTGTAACAGCAAAGCATTTACCAGACGCAAGGATGCTAAATAACTATGATAACAGTCTGTCTTTGAATGATTCTCTTGAAGAATGGGCAGATAAGATTTTGTCTGTCAGAGATCATCGAGAGCTTGATACAGAAAAGGTGAAACAGCTGATAGAAAAAAACGGCTACGAGATTGACTCAGCAACCAGACAGTTGGAAAAATTATTTGATGAGTAATAAAAAGTTGATGGAGAGGACAAACATGTCTTCTCTAATTTTATTTCTATCAGATTATCACACGTTAGTTTCATAAATAAAATTATGGCTATTTTAATAGTACTTCTAAAAGCTATTTTATCAGCTGAATAATTAACTTAATTACAAGGGAATACGACTAAGTTTATATTTAATAATCTCATGGATTAGAGATGGCTATTTTTCGGAGTTTAATATATTAAAAAATGAGATTGCATTCAATTTTTCTTAATAAAGTAGCTTTTCTAGACAAAAGCTTATGCAAAAAAGACTAATTTATGATAGAATAGAGGACAAGAAAGAAAACGTTTTTACAATTTTTCAATCCGAAGGGGATATATTATGGCTACTATTCAATGGTTTCCTGGTCACATGTCTAAAGCGCGTCGACAGGTTCAGGAAAATTTAAAATTTGTTGATTTTGTGACGATTTTGGTGGATGCACGCTTGCCTCTTTCCAGTCAAAATCCTATGTTGACCAAGATTGTTGGTGATAAACCAAAACTCTTGATTTTAAACAAAGCAGACTTGGCCGATCCAGCAATGACCAAGGAATGGCGTCAGTATTTTGAATCACAAGGAATTCAGACGCTAGCTATCAACTCCAAAGAGCAAGTGACTGTAAAAGTTGTAACAGATGCGGCCAAGAAGCTCATGGATGATAAGATTGCTCGCCAGAAAGAACGTGGTATCAAGATTGAAACCTTGCGTACCATGATTATCGGAATTCCAAACGCTGGTAAATCCACTCTTATGAACCGTTTAGCTGGTAAGAAAATTGCCGTTGTCGGCAATAAACCAGGGGTTACCAAGGGACAACAATGGCTCAAAACCAATAAAGACCTAGAAATCTTGGATACACCGGGGATTCTTTGGCCTAAGTTTGAGGATGAAACTGTAGCTCTTAAGTTGGCCTTGACTGGAGCTATCAAAGACCAGTTGCTTCCAATGGATGAGGTAACCATTTTTGGTCTCAATTATTTTAAAGAACATTATCCAGAAAAGTTGGCCGAACGCTTCAAACAAATGAAAATTGAAGAAGATGCGCCTGTTATTATTATGGATATGACCCGTGCCCTCGGTTTCCGTGATGACTATGACCGCTTTTACAGTCTCTTCGTGAAGGAAGTCCGCGACGGCAAACTCGGTAACTATACCTTAGATACATTGGAAGACCTCGATGGCGACGATTAAAGAAATCAAAGAACTCCTTGCTACTGTCAAGAACCTTGATAGTCCTATTTTTTTAGAGCTTGAAAAGGATAATCGCTCTGGAGTTCAAAAGGAAATCAGCAAGCGTAAAAAAGCTATTCAGGCAGAATTAGATGAGGATCTTCGTTTAGAATCCATGCTTTCCTACGAAAAAGAACTTTACAAGCAAGGATTGACCTTAATTGCTGGTGTTGATGAAGTCGGCCGAGGTCCTCTGGCTGGGCCTGTAGTCGCTGCAGCTGTTATTTTACCTCAAAATTGTAAAATTAAAGGTCTTAACGACAGCAAGAAAATTCCTAAAAAGAAACATCTGGAGATTTTCCAAGCAGTTCAGGAGCAAGCCTTGTCAATCGGCATTGGTATCATGGATAATCAGGTCATCGACCAAGTCAATATCTATGAAGCAACCAAACTAGCTATGAAGGAAGCAATCTCCCAGCTCAGTCCGCAACCTGAGCACCTTTTGATAGATGCCATGAAACTGGATTTGCCCATTTCACAAACATCTATCATCAAAGGGGATGCCAATTCCCTTTCAATTGCAGCAGCTTCTATAGTAGCCAAAGTGACACGTGACGAATTGATGAAGGAATATGATCAGCAGTTCCCTGGCTATGATTTTACTGCTAATGCAGGATATGGAACTGCTAAACACCTAGAAGGCCTCACAAAACTAGGAGTTACCCCAATTCACCGAACAAGTTTTGAACCCGTTAAATCACTGGTTTTAGGAGAAAAAGAAAGTTAAGTTAGAAGGAATGATTATGGAGGAACAGTCAGAAACACTCAGCTCCAAGAAAGAATTTGCCTTTGCCTCAAGCACCATATTATCCCAAGTTGGACGAGGAATCATCGTCGGTCTTGTCGTTGGGATCATCGTTGGATCTTTTCGGTTTTTAATCGAAAAAGGCTTCCACCTGATACAAGGACTTTATCAAGATCAAGCGCACCTAGTGCGCAATCTTTTTATCATTGGTCTATTCTATTTAATAGTTTGTTGGCTCAGTGCGAAATTAACTCGATCAGAAAAAGATATCAAAGGCTCAGGAATTCCTCAAGTCGAAGCCGAATTAAAGGGACTCATGACTCTCAACTGGTGGGGAGTTCTTTGGAAAAAATATATTCTAGGAATTCTTGCTATTGCAAGTGGCCTGATGCTGGGGCGCGAAGGGCCAAGTATTCAACTTGGAGCAGTTGGTGGAAAAGGTATTGCCAAGTGGCTCAAATCCAGTCCAGTAGAGGAACGCTCCTTGATTGCTAGTGGTGCTGCAGCAGGATTAGCCGCAGCCTTTAATGCACCGATTGCAGGACTTCTCTTTGTGGTAGAAGAAGTTTATCACCATTTTTCACGCTTTTTCTGGGTATCTACTCTCGCAGCTAGTCTCGTAGCAAACTTTATTTCTCTGCTCATATTTGGCCTAACACCAGTACTGGATATGCCAGATAATATCCCACTCATGACCTTGGATCAGTATTGGATTTACTTGGTTATGGGAACTTTTCTAGGACTTTCAGGTTTTCTCTATGAGAAAGCTGTGCTCAATGTTGGTCGAGTTTATGATTGGTTTGGTCAAAAAATACATTTGGATAGAACTTATTACCCAATTCTTGCCTTTATTCTCATCATACCAGTCGGAATCTTCTTACCTCAAATCCTTGGTGGTGGAAATCAGCTGGTTCTTTCCTTAACTGAGCAAGATTTTAGTTTTCAAGTTCTATTAGTTTACTTTTTAATTCGCTTTGTTTGGAGCATGATTAGCTATGGAAGTGGCCTTCCAGGAGGAATTTTCCTACCAATTTTGGCGCTTGGTTCCCTGCTTGGTGCCCTAGTTGGTGTTATTTGTGTCAATCTTGGACTTGTCAGTCAAGAGCAATTCCCTATATTTGTCATTCTGGGAATGAGTGGCTATTTTGGAGCAATATCTAAGGCACCCTTAACTGCTATGATTCTGGTAACCGAAATGGTAGGAGATATTCGCAACCTCATGCCACTCGGACTTGTGACCCTAGTAGCCTACATCATCATGGATTTACTCAAGGGTGCACCAGTCTATGAGGCTATGTTGGAAAAAATGCTGCCAGAAGAAACGACAGATGAAGGAGAAGTCACACTTATTGAAATCCCAGTTTCAGATAAAATAGCAGGAAAACAAGTACACGAACTCAACTTACCACATAACGTACTCATCACCACCCAAGTCCATAACGGTAAAAGCCAAACCGTTAACGGTTCAACCAGAATGTATCTCGGAGATATGATTCACCTAGTTATTCCAAAAAGTGAAATTGGGAAAGTAAAAGATTTATTGTTGTAGGAGCTTTTTACATAATTCATGTTATGTAAAAAAATAAACTTCTTAATTAATTAAATATATTAGGAAACCGATTCTCAGCAATGAGATCGGTTATTTTTTACTTACAAGATATCTCACATACAAATAATTGAACTTGGATAAAAATAAGACTATAATCAAGTTAAAAATGATAAAGCATAAAGCTAGAAAGGAGTTTACTGTATCAAATCTTTACAGTAAGATTAAAATCATGAAAAAGAAAACGATAGCAATTATACAATGCATTTTGTATCTCATAGCTCCTTTTATACCTCTTCAGTTATGTAGAATGAACAGAAGCTTAGTGGTTGAGTTCTTTATTATTTTCTTTATTCTGTTGACTATTTCATTCTGGTTTAGTATTTGAAAACTAGAAAAAGCACTAAATAATGATTCACAATAATGACTTCAAAGATTTAGATCTGTTTTACACAGATTTAAGTCTTTTTTAAAAACTCTATAACATCTTTCCGAAAAACTATAATTTTCTTGAAAAATAAATAAGTCTATGCTATACTACTAGTAGACTTATTTATGGAGAAAATACATGAAACGTGAGATTTTACTGGAACGAATCGACAAACTAAAACAAATCATGCCCTGGTATGTTCTTGAATACTACCAATCTAAGCTTGCTGTCCCCTATAGTTTTACAACCTTGTACGAATACCTCAAGGAATATGATCGATTTTTCAGCTGGGTTTTAGAGTCTGGTATCTCAAACGCCGATAAAATATCTGATATTTCTTTATCTGTCTTGGAAAATATGTCTAAGAAAGACATGGAATCCTTTATCCTTTACCTACGTGAACGTCCTTTGCTGAATGCTAATACAACCAAGCAAGGTGTCTCACAGACAACCATCAACCGAACCTTGTCAGCACTTTCTAGTCTTTACAAGTATCTAACAGAGGAAGTTGAAAACGATCAGGGAGAGCCTTATTTTTATCGTAATGTAATGAAGAAAGTTTCAACAAAGAAAAAGAAAGAAACGCTTGCTGCCAGAGCTGAAAACATCAAGCAAAAACTCTTTCTTGGTGATGAAACAGAGGGTTTTCTTACTTATATTGACCAAGAGTACCCACAACAGCTCTCTAATCGAGCTCTCTCATCATTCAACAAAAATAAAGAACGAGATTTGGCCATTATTGCCCTTCTCTTGGCGTCTGGTGTCCGCTTATCTGAAGCTGTTAATCTGGATATAAGGGATCTCAATCTCAAAATGATGGTTATTGATGTCACTCGAAAAGGAGGCAAACGTGACTCAGTCAATGTCGCTGCCTTTGCTAAGCCTTATTTAGAGAATTATTTGGCCATTCGAAATCAACGCTATAAGACGGAAAAAACAGATACAGCCCTTTTTTTGACTCTCTACAGAGGTGTTCCTAATCGTATCGATGCTTCCAGCGTTGAGAAAATGGTTGCTAAGTACTCTGAGGACTTCAAAGTCCGTGTAACACCCCATAAACTACGCCATACGCTAGCAACCAGGCTCTATGATGCCACTAAATCGCAAGTTTTGGTCAGTCACCAGCTAGGACATGCCAGTACACAAGTCACTGACCTCTATACCCATATCGTTAATGATGAACAAAAGAATGCTCTAGATAGTTTATAATTTTACGTATTTTAAATTATGTAAATACATATCAAAAAAAGAAGCTGGTCCTACAACCAACTTCTTTTTGTTTTATCCAACTACCGCTTCAGCGATTTCTTCACGGCTAATACCAGCGAAGTAGCGTGTGATATCAATGGTTTCTAGCGCCTTAAGGACATCTTCGCGTTCGTATTTCACTCCACGAAGGACATCTTCTACTGCAGCAACGTCTTCAATACCAAAGAAGTCACCATAAATCTTGATGTCTTGGATTTTTGATTCGACGACATTAGCAAAGACTTCAACCTTCCCACTGGTGAATTTTGTACCACGACGGACGTTAAATTCTGGTGATTTGCCGTAGTTCCAGTCCCAAGTACCAAACTTAGTATCCTTGATGCGATTGATTTCGGCTAATTCTTCCTCAGAAAAAACGTATTCAGTCATCTCTGGATACTCTTTTTTCATGTATTCCAATAGCAAATCACGGAATTCTTCAACTGTGATTTTTTCTGGCAATTCATTGACAATATTGGTGACACGGGCACGGACGGATTTCACGCCTTTTGATTCAAATTTATCTTTTGAAACCTTGAGGGCATTGGCAAGGACAGATAAATCAACGTCAAAGAGCAAGCAACCATGGTGCATGATACGCCCATTGATATAGGCCTGGGCATTGCCACAGAATTTCTTACCGTCGATTTCTAAATCGTTACGACCTGTAAATTCAGCTTTAACCCCAAGTTGAGCCAGGGTATTGATAACCGGAGTTGAGAAGCTCTTAAAGTCAAAGGCCTTGTTTTCATCTTCTTTTGAGATAATCGTGTAGTTTAGATTATTTAAATCGTGGTAAACAGCTCCACCACCGCTGATACGGCGGACCACCTCAATACCATTTTCGCGAACATAATCACGGTTGATTTCTTCGATAGTGTTCTGGTGACGACCAACAATGATAGATGGCTTGTTAATCCAAAGTAGGAAGATTTGATCCTCATCCAAAAGGTGTTTAAAGGCATATTCTTCCAAGGCGATATTAAAGGCAGTGTCGTTTGAATGATTGATAATATATTTCATGATATCCCTTTATACGATAGAGACTGGAAAGATATTTTCCAGTCTATTCTATCTTTCTTTTATTTTTTCTTAGGTGAATGGATGGCCATTCCTAAAACATCCGCAAATGCTTCGTACATCACTTCAGAATATGTTGGGTGACCGTGGATTGTCTTCAGCATTTCTTCAACAGTGATTTCCATTTCGATGATGCTTGACGCTTCATTGATCAATTCTGCAGCTGCAGGGCCAATGATGTGAACACCGAGGATTTCACCATATTTCTTGTCTGCAATAACTTTAACAAATCCTTGAGCTGCATCTGAGGCAATGGCACGACCGTTAGAAGCAAAGTTGAACTTACCGATGGCTATATCGTATTTCTCACGGGCTTGTTCTTCTGTCAAACCTACTGCTGCAACTTCAGGGAGAGTGTAGATGGCTGCAGGAGTCAAATTCAACTTGGCAACAGCATGATTTCCTTTAAGAGCATTTTCTGCGGCAACTTCTCCCATACGGAAGGCTGCGTGAGCCAACATCTTAGTACCGTTGATGTCACCTGGTGCATAAATGCCTGGAACAGAAGTTTCCATGTATTCGTTGACCTTGATGCGACCACGATCCAATTCAAACTCAACCTCTCCAATACCTTCAAGGTCTGGCACACGACCGATTGAAAGAAGAGCTTTATTTGCGATGATATCGTCTTTTCCTTCAACCTTAATACGAAGTTGACCATTTTCTTCGATGATTTCTTGGAGTTTAGTGTCAGTTAAGATGGTCATACCTTTACGCTCAAGAATCAAGCGAAGGTTCTTAGACACTTCTGCATCCATAGCTGGGACGATACGGTCCATCATTTCGATGACAGTCACTTTTGAGCCAAATGTCATGAAGGCCTGACCAAGTTCGATACCGACAACTCCACCACCGATGATAACAAGACTTTCTGGAACTTCGTTCATTTCGAGAATGTCATCACTGGTCATCACAAGTGAAGATTCCATACCAGGGACGTTGATCTTGCTGACTTTTGAACCACCAGCAAGGATGATTTTCTTGGTTTCAAGCAATTCAGAACCATTTACCAAGACATTCTTGTCTTTAGTAATAGTACCGATACCCTTATGCACAGTAACTCCGTAGCTACGAAGAAGTCCTGCAACACCACCAACAAGAGTATTAACAACTTTAGACTTGGTTTCAAGGAGTTTGTCCATATCTACAGTGAAGTTTGGATTTTCGATGACGATACCACGGTTTGCTGCGTGACCGATGTTTTCGATGATTTCAGCGTTGTGAAGGTATGTTTTAGTTGGGATACATCCACGGTTCAAGCAGGTTCCGCCGAGTTCAGATTTCTCAACAAGGGCAACCTTACCACCGAGTTGGGCAGCTTTAATGGCTGCAACATAACCAGCAGGACCTCCACCAATCACAACGATATCAAAAGCATCATCGCTCTTACCATCATCGTTTGAGGCACTTGCTGCAGGTGCTGGGCTAGCTTCTGGCGCTGCGGCTCCAGCTGTTGGGATATTTTCTCCTTCTTCGCCAATGTAACCGATAACTTCCGTTACAGGGACTGTTTCACCGTCCCCTTTAAGGATAGCAATCAAGTACCCATCTTCTTCGGCTTCCAATTCCATGCTGACTTTATCAGTCATGATTTCCAAAAGGATTTCTCCTTCTTTTACAAATTCTCCGACTTTTTTATTCCATTGGACGATTTGTCCTTCTGTCATATCCACGCCGGCTTTTGGCATAATTACTTCTAAGGCCATGTCTTCCTTCCTTTATCTATATCTTAAAAATGAATACTCTTGCTCTTAAATCAACATTGAGATTGGATTTTCAATCAATTCTTTCAAGTCCTTCATAAACTTAGCACCAGCCATACCATCTACGACACGGTGGTCAATGGTTAATCCTAGGCTCATGATAGGGCGAATCACAATTTCACCATTGACGACAACTGGCTTCTCGATTGTCGAGCTCACACCAAGGATAGCTGAGTTTGGTTGGTTGATGATCGGACCAAAGGACTGAACGCCAAACATTCCCAAGTTACTGATTGTGAATGTTGAATTTTGCAGTTCACTTGGAGCCAATTTGCCATCCAAGGTACGGCCAATAACATCCTTGAAGGCTACAACCAGTTCTGAAAGACTCATCTTCTCAGCATTGTAAACAACAGGTGTCATCAATCCATTATCCATCCCAACTGCCATCGCAAGATTGACATAGTTGTGAGTGATAATAGTCTTGCCATCTTCTGTCAATGAAGCGTTGATGTAGGGGTGTTTCATAAGAGTCTTAACAACTGCAAGTGAAAGAAGGTCTGTTACAGTAGTCTTCTTCCCAGTTGCTTCCATGATTGGCTCAAGAACCTTCTTACGAAGAGCCAACATTTCAGTCATATCA